>CALGBT010000411.1 GCA_937884235.1 uncultured Pseudomonadota bacterium | reverse complement strand
ATGACCCGCGTCTTGCTGGTGATCAGCCTGGCGGCAGCGTCAATGTCGGTGAGGTCGGCAAAGACTGGTTCAATACCATAGCGGGGCAGCCAGTTGGTGAGCAGGCTGTACGTGCAGCCGTAGGTGAGGCGATGGGCGAGGATTTCGTTGTCCCGCTCGCACAGGGAGAGCAGCGCGGCAGAGATTGCGGCCATACCGGAGGCAAAAGCGGTGGCGCTTTTGCCTTGCTCCAGTTCCTTGAACGCGTTCTCCAGGAGGGCCCCCGTGGGCTCGGCGAGGCGGTCATAAATGTAGATTGGTTTCTCGCCCGGCTCAGTGACCTGGGGCGAGGAGAAGGTGGCGAAGCCCTGTGAGCCTCGGTCCGTGGAGTCGAGCCGAAAAGTGGTAGAGGCCGTAATCGGTGGAATCACGTGGTAGTCGTAGTTCCACTGTTCGTCCCTGGCGTTGCCATGGACCAGAAAGGTCTCCATGGCACGTGTCTTTTTATCGTCGTGATTGTCTGCCATGATGTCCCTCCCCCGGTACCCAGAAACCGCCCAGCAGGACTATAGGCAACGGCTGAGGTCGGCGCAAGGGCGAATTGACTTTCGCGCAGGAACCGTGTTAAGAAATGGGCTACGGATTATTCTGCAAGGGAGAGAGCCATGCAAAAGTGGATTGGGCAGGTGCTGGTAGCACTGTTGGTAACCGTAAGTCTTATCGTGGCGGGCTGCAGCGATGGAACTCCGCCGGTACCGAACTCGAAGAAGAAGTCCGCTGGCGAAGAGCCGGCGAAGTCTGGCGAGGAGAAGGCTAAGTCCGAGGGAGTTCCCGGCGAGGCCGCCAAGGATGGGGCAGCTGAGAAGGCAGGGCAGGTTGCTGGTGCCGAGGGAGCGTCGGCCGAAAACAAAGTAAAAGCCGCGGAGACCAAGGCAGTCGTGGCCGACGAGGCCCGTGCCAAAGCGAGTCAGATCCATATGGACCGCACCCTGCGCAAGGTCACAGCTTATGGTATCACCGGTCCGCTGAGCAAGACCCGCGACAAGATTATCGGGATGTTGCCTACGGCGGTGCAGGCGAAGGCTCGCGAAGGGTTCGAACTGGGTCTCAAGCAGATGGCGGCCGAGGGTAGCCTCAAGAACATGGATTGGCTCGACCTGACCCGTGGTCTGGGCTTCGCTTTTGAAGGCAAGGATAAGCCTCTCCTCGCCGTCCCCATCGTCAGCGCCGAGGCCTTTAAGGCCGCTTTGCCGGAGACCGCAGTCGCTGACGAGGGCAATGGCTACATACTGGGGGACAGTTACGTGGTGCCCTTTGAGAAGGTCCTCTTCATGACCGACTCGGCGCGCACCCTGGAACTGATTGAAGGAGATCTCAAGCTTGAGCTTACTCGCCTCGCCACCGAGAAGACGGTCCTCGTCGTGCTTGGGGGGGCGAGCCTCAAGGTGCTGCTCTCCTCCGCCCTGGATGAAGTCGAGCGCGAAATGAGCGAGAACATGCCGATGCAGCAGGAACAGAAGGAGTTCCTGGCCAAGCTTTTCAACTTCCTCAAGGAATTACTCGGCGAGATTGAGCAGATCCGCCTCACCATGGACCTGACGGGCTCCGATCTGGTCTTGCGCTACGAGATCACGACTGTGGACGGCTCCCGGCTTGGGCAATCACTGGCAATGTTGAAGCCCGGCAACTTCAAGGCGGCGGGTTATCTGCCTGCCAAGAGCTACCTGGTCATGGCTCAGAATGTACACTCTGGCTCGGCCGCTCCGTTCATGAACCGCTACATCGATCTGGTGTCCACGGCCTGGAAACTCAAGGAAGAGGAGCGCGGCGAGTTTGCCAAGATGTATACCAAGTTGGTGACGATGTTTGGCCCTGACGCGGCATTCTCAATGTATGCCGACTCGTCCTTCCCCATCGCCATGAGCTCAGTCACGCAGACCAGCGATGGGAATCAGGCTCGTGACCAGATCTACGCCTTCTACATGCTGGTGCTCAATAAGGTAATCCAGGAGTTGCCGCCAGACCAGCGTCAGATCTTTGCCAGCGGGTCGCTCAAGCAGGTGGTAGATTCCTTTGCTCCGGTGCTCCTCAACCTGGGCATCGGCGTGAAGATGGACACTGAGGACTATCGTACGGGCAAGGTGGACTATCTCGTCTTCACCTTCGATTGGGAGACGCTGGAACTGCCGCCTTCGGCCGCCTGGCTGAAGCAGGTTGTGCGCAGCCGCATTGGTGGCGCGCTGGGCTTCTCGCAGGACTATATGGTCTTCACCTTTGGCCCCAATCCCATCGTTCGTGCCAAGGAGATTCTCGACCAGAAGCCAGGTCTCAAGCTCGTGGAGATGATCGGTCCCGGCGTCGAAGAGGAAAAGTACGTGGTGGTGGCAGGTCTGTCGGTGGAAAGGCTCATGGGTGCGGTTCTCGACATCGGGGCAGTATCTGCGCTCATCGGGCAGGAACCATGGGTAGAGAAGTTGCGGCAGGTCAAGTCCTTGGTCTTCACGGCTGGTACTGATGATGGCGCACTTTGGGCCGAGGGTGTGGTTGGAGTCAACTCCATCATTCAGGCGTTTGAGGCGGAGATAGCCGCAGGCATCATGGCTGCTGGAGAGGATGATGCTCCCGAAGTCGTTCCCGTGCCCGTAGGTGGCGAAGAGGCCCCGGCTGTGGAAGCCGCCCCAGGTCAGTAGGATCCGCACTTTGTATGGCGTGGCGGATCCAAAAATTTGCCGCGCCCACCCATTGCGGTTACACTTTTCGTGGCTGCGGAGGGAGTGAGTGTCCACGGAGGAACAAGTGGGGAAGACAACAACTAAGACCAAGACCCGTGAGAAGCTCCTCACCAAGGAGCAGGTCGCCAGGGCACTGCCACTGGTGGACCTGAGCCCGGAAGAAGAGATTGTCATTCGGCTGCGCTATGGCATCGGTATGCAGCCCGAAGACAAGCTGACTTTCCGGGGGAGGGGCAATGACGAACTGGAAGCACGGCTGGCTCTGCTGGAGAAGGCGATTCTAGAGCAACTGGAAGAACACGGCGGCCCTGAAGATGCCGCTGAAATCGACGATTTTCTGAGCGACCTGTAGAACTGATTTCCCGGACTACTTTCGGCCTAACTTCTTTAAGATAGGGTACCGCGTTTGCACCAGGCGCAGGGCCAGTAGCTGATTTACGGAGTTGTCCTGGGTCTTGGGCTCGCCCTCTAGATAGTCCTCTT
>CALGBT010000410.1 GCA_937884235.1 uncultured Pseudomonadota bacterium | reverse complement strand
TCGAGAGCAAGACCCGTCCGCTGACAACGATTATGATGGTGGGTTTGCAGGGCTCTGGTAAGACGACCACTGCCGGCAAGCTTGCCCGCAACTACAAGGGGGAAGGGCGCCGGCCCCTGCTCGTCGCGGCTGACGTCTACCGGCCCGCGGCCATTGAGCAACTCATGATTCTGGGTGAGCGGGTGGGCGTGCCGGTCTTCTACGATGCCGACCTGAAGCCCCCCGAGATGTGCAAGGCCGCGGTCAAGCATGCCCTCGAGCATAAGCGGGACCTGGTCATCTTCGATACCGCGGGCCGTCTGGCCCTTGACGAAACGCTCATGACCGAGTTGGAGGATATTGACCGGCTGGCCACGGCGGACAATATCTACCTGGTTGTGGACGCGATGATTGGTCAGGATGCCGTCAACACCGCGGCCGAGTTCAACCGGCGGCTGGAGCTGGACGGTGTCATTCTCACCAAGCTCGACGGTGACGCTCGTGGTGGTGCTGCCCTCTCCATTCGGGCGGTTACCGGCAAGCCCATCAAGTGGGTCGGCATGGGCGAAGGGCTGGATAAGCTCGAGGGCTTCCGCCCCGAGGGTCTGGCCACCCGTATCCTCGGCCTGGGTGACGTCGTCGGCCTGATGCAGGATTTCGAGCAGGTTGTTGATGCCGAGAAGGCCGAAGAGGATGCCCGGAAAATGCTCACCGGGGACTTCAACCTGGTGCAGTTCCTGGAACAGATCAAGACTCTCAAGAAGTTGGGGCCGCTCCAGGATGTCATGGACAAGCTCCCCTTCTTTCCAGATGGGCTGCCTGAGGGAATGACCATCGACGACAAGGCCCTGGTGCGGATCGAGTCAATGATCCAGTCCATGACGCCGGAAGAGCGGGCCAATCCCGAAATCATCGACGAGAAGCGAAGTGTGCGCATCGCCCGTGGTTCTGGTCGCACGGCCAAGGATGTGACGGACCTCATGCAGCGGTTCCAGGGGATGCGGCAGATGATGAGTGCGGTGGGGAAGTCCCCCGGGCTCCTGGGGCGCATTCCGGGTTTCAAGCAGTTGGCGCAGGCCAAGGCCATGAAGGGTATGGACATGGGCGATATGTTCCCGATGATGCCCGAGGAGGATGGTCGCGCCGGGAAGAAAAAGACCAAGCGCTTTGTTGATGTAAGTAAGACTCGCAAGAAGGCCAAGGATGCGGCCAAGCAACGGAAGAAGAACACCAAAAAGAAGAAGAAACGCTAATGAGACGAATTGGACTCAGCTGCTGCGCGTTGCTTATTCTCCTCCCCGGGTGTCCACAGGAACCAGTCAAGAACGATTCCGGCTCGCGCATGGGCATGTCGATGCCCACGCCGCGTCCGCGCAGGCTTACTCGCAAGGACCAGGTGGCCGCGCTGCTGGCGGCGGAGCCCATGCCCACCGAGCGACAGATCCGAGGGCTGGGGGACGGTGCCGATTCCGACCTCGTGGATGTCATCAACAACCGCCGCGCTGATTCGAAGACCCGCGTTAGGGCCATTTTCTGTCTGGGATACTTTCAGAACAGGCGGGCCCGTACGCTGCTGCGGTCGGTGTTGACCGACCCCAACTGGGACAAGCCATATCGACTGGCAGCGCTGGAGGCGACGGCGCGTTCGGTTGGCTCGGAGGCCTTTGACACGGTCAAGGACTATACCCTGGACCCCGACCCGGACATGCGACTGACTGCGGTCCAGGCCCTGGCCACTATTGGGACGCGCAACGTCCTGCCGCTGCTGAAGACTTTGCAGCTGCGGGAGACCGATCCCCGGGTCCTCGATGGGATTGATGATGCGATTCAACGGACAGACCGTTCGCCGTTGGAGGGAAGGTGATGTTGGAGGGGACTTTTCCGGCGTTGGTGACGCCCTTCAATGGGGGGGTGGTAGACCTGGCTGCATTGCGGGCGTTGATTAATCACGTTCTCGACGGCGGAGTGGAGGGAGTCGTTGCCTGTGGCACCACCGGGGAGGCACCGACCCTGACTCAGGCGGAATGGGAATTGGTGGTTACCACCTGCGTTGCTGAGAGTCGAGGGTTGCCGGTGATTGCCGGCACTGGCTCCAATGATACCGAGGCCGTGGTCAAGAAGACTCAGCGTGCCCGAGAACTGGGGGCCAGAGCGGCTCTCGTCGTTTCGCCTTATTACAACAAGCCTTCTCCTGCCGGGCTGGTGGCCCACTTTACGAAAGTGGCTGATGACGGTGGACTGCCCATCGTTCTGTATAACGTGCCCGGTCGTACCGGGAGCAACATGTCCCCCGAAGTTGTTGAGTCTCTCTCCCATCATCCTAGCATCGTGGGCATCAAGGATGCCGCTGGTTCGATGGACCAGTTTGGGGAATTACTGAGGCGTTGCGGTTCGACGTTTTCGGTTTTTTCGGGTGAAGATTCCCTTTCGTTGGCGCTCTATGCGCTGGGTGGGCATGGTTGTATCACCACCGTTGGCAATGTTGCGCCCCGCCCCATGGCCCGTCTCTATCGGGCCTTTCAGGAAGGGCGGGTGGACGAAGCTCGCACTCTCCATTTCAAGTTGTTGCCGCTTTTTCAGGCGCTCTTTTGTGAAGTGAATCCGGGGCCGGCGAAGTATGCCCTGCATCGCCTTGGGTTCATCCGCAACGAGCTGCGTCTGCCCCTGGTTCCCATCACGCCGCAAAGTGAGGAACGGGTGAGCGAGGCCCTCGTTGCGGCCGGTATTTCCGCGGAGAGCTGAGATGGCTTTGACCATTACCATCAATGGCGCCTGTGGACGCATGGGGCAGGCTCTCGTCGAACTCGTGCGCGCCGCCCCGGATCTCACCCTCAAGAGCCTCTGGGACCGTCCCGGCCACCCTGCGGCGGCGTCGAGTGTGGCGGCGGACGTGCCGGTTGCCACCGGTCCCTGGGAATCAGACCCGGGGATGGTGATTGTCGATTTTTCGCGGGAAGAAGGGCTGCGCACCTTGCTCAAAAGCTGGCCAGCGGCAGCTACACCGGCCCTGGTATCGGGGACCACCGGATTGGACGAAGAGCTGCAAGCTTTGCTGGCTCAGCGGGCCCAACGAGTTCCCGTTTTTTATGCTGCCAACATGAGCCAGGGCATCCATGCTTTGCGCCTGCTGGCCCGCAGGGCCGCGGAGCTGCTTGATGGCAAGTGGGATGTCGAACTCGTGGAAATGCACCATAACCGTAAGGCCGATGCCCCGTCGGGGACCGCCTCGGATCTCATCGAGACGCTTCAGGCGGCCTGGCCCCGGCCGTTGCAACCGGTTTTTGGACGAAGTGGTCTGTGCGGCCCACGGGGCGAAGACGAACTTGGTGTCTTTGCCTTGCGTGGTGGCAGCGTAGTAGGGGAGCATGAGTTGGTCTTTGCCGGTCCGGATGAGACTTTGCGCATCAGCCATCAGGCCGGTTCCCGGCTGCTCTTTGCACGTGGTGCTCTCAGGGCTTGCCGCTGGATCGCGCACCAACCGCCCGGCCTTTACGGCATGGATGACCTCGTAGACCCTTGACCCTCGGAGCTTCGCATGGAGCAAATCGATTGGAAAGTGGTGGACCGCAGCATCACTCAGGCTCTGGCAGAGGATCTGGGAACCGGTGACATTACGACCCTCTCGACGGTAACGGCGAAAGCTTATGGGGCCGGGCAGATCGTTGCTCGACAAGCTTGCATTGTGGCCGGTCTCTTTCTGGTGGAGCGGGTCTTTGCCGCGTGCAGCCCGGATATCAAAGTCGACGTTCTGGTTGCGGAGGGCGCCCATGTTTCCCGGGGCACGCTCCTCTGTCGTTTTGAGGGACCCTATCGTGCTCTGCTCGAAGGCGAGCGCACGGTGCTTAATTACCTGCAACGGCTTTGCGGCGTTGCCACCCTTACCGGCAGATTCGTGAGAGCTACGCGCCGTGGAAAAGCGGCCATCTACGATACTCGCAAGACCACTCCCGGGCTGCGCACCCTTGAGAAATATGCAGTGCGCGCGGCGGGTGCCCGCAACCATCGTATGGGCCTCTACGATGCCATTCTCATCAAAGAGAACCATGCGGCGGCGGCCGGTGGGGTAGACCGGGCGGTGGCGCGGGCGCACAAGGCCTATCCCGGCGTCCCCGTCGAGGTCGAGGTGCGCAACATGGAAGAGCTGGTCCTGGCGGTGGAGTATGGTGCCGACATAGTCCTGCTCGACAATATGGAGCACAAGGAGATCCGTAAGGCTGTCCGGATGGTGGGCAAGAAGGTGCAATTGGAGGTCTCGGGAGGGGTCAACTTGCGCCGCGCCCGCGAGCTTGCCGACAGTGGTGTGCACAGGATTTCTGTGGGTGCGCTGACTCATTCGGCACCGGCAGCGGACCTCTCAATGCTCATTGTCAAGCAGCGGAAGCAACCATGAGTATGCCCACTGCTGCTGGCACCCTCAGGCGCCTTGGGGAGCTGTCCCCGGAGGCTGCGTCTCGCTTCACCAGTCTCGTCTTCCTCGACCGCGTTGTCTCCACCAATGATGTGGCTTTCAGCCACCTTGAGCAGCGCGGTTCAGAAGCCGATGGCACGGTGGTCGTTGCCCGGGAGCAGAGCGGCGGGAGGGGGCGCATGGGGCGGAGCTGGAGTTCGCCCTCGGGGAATCTCCATCTCTCCGTTCTGCGTCGAATTGTGGAGCCACCGGACAAGTGCGCAATGGTCTCGTTGCTCAGTGGCATCGCCATGGCCGAAGCCGTTATCGCAGTAACTGGGGTCAAGGTCACTTTGAAGTGGCCCAACGATCTTCTCGTGGGTGACCTGAAGCTGGCGGGCATCCTGTTGGAAGGAAGGGATGGTTTTCAGGTCGTTGGAATTGGCGTCAACGTCAATGTTCACTGCCGGGATCTGGCACCGGAAGTCCATGCCACGGCGACAACGTTGCTGGACCAGCGAGGCCGCCACACTGACCACGAGGAACTGTTGGCGGTCTTCCTGGAGCGCTTCGCCGGTCTCGAGGCCGCCTTTGTGGAGGCTCCGACCTTGCCCCGGGAGAGGTATCTGAGGTATTTTCCATTCGTCGGCCAGCCCGTTAGGGTGCAGCGACATGGCCAGGAAGTGGTCGCACCCGTTGCGGGCATCGGCGCGGATGGTGCGCTACTACTGGCGGGTGACGGCGGTGAGACAATGCGCATCACAACTGGAGAGGTAACTCATGTCCGAAGAGCTTGAATCCAACCTTCTCCTGGTCGTGGACATCGGCAATACCAACACCGTTTTTGGTGTCTTTTCAGGGGATTCTCTGGTGGCGGATTTTCGCATTGAGACTCGCCGCAATCGGACTGCCGACGAATTCTATGCGGTGTTGGAGCCACTTCTGAGGAGGAGCGGATACATGCTGTCCATGGTCGGCGACATTGTTATGTCGACGGTGGTGCCACCATCGGTCTTCCCCATGACCAGATTCGCACAGTCGGTCATCGGGCGGGCGCCCGTGGTCATTGACCACCAGGTCGATGTAGGCCTCAAGCTGCTCTACCACCGCCCTGAGGAAATGGGGGCCGACCGGGTTGTCAACTCGGTTTATGCATACCGGCATCATGGAGCGTCCATCGTTGTCGATTTTGGCACGGCGACCACCTTTGATGTGGTCAACGGTGCCGGTGAATATCTGGGCGGTTGCATCACTCCGGGAATTCGCATCAGCATGGATGCCCTCTTCAACTATGCCTCACGTCTGCCTCGCATAGAGGTTGCTCGCCCTGAACATGTCATCGGTCGCAGCACGGAAGATGCCATGCGGTCGGGGGTCTACTTCGGTTATGTGGCCATGGTGGATGGGCTGACCCGGCGGCTGCAGGAGAGCGCCGGGCTTAAGATGACCGTGGTTGCCACGGGAGGACTGGCGGGGCTCATTGCCAGGGACTCGGAGTCAATTGACGTGGTTGAGCCCAATTTGACCCTCAACAGTCTGGCCATGCTTTACGGAGAGCAGCGGGGGAAAGAGTGAAGCGCCCAAGCGACGTCACCCAGGAGATTGCGTCCCTGAGCCGAGATCTCACTTCGGTACTGAAGGTGTTGGCGGACCGCGGCGAGAGCGCGCTTCCCGCTGAGCCGGAAAGCGCGGCCGTGGCGGTCTCGCCCGTAGCGGTGGTGGAGACGGGGATGGGCGAGATTGAGCTTCCCCCGACTGACCTGGGTAAGGAGGCACGCATGGAGAGCCTCCGTCAGCAGGCCATGGAATGCCGGCGGTGTCGGTTGGCCAAGGAGCGGCAGAAGGTGGTCTTCGGGGTGGGCAGCTCTAGCGCCCGCGTCGTCCTCGTGGGGGAAGGGCCTGGTGCCAACGAGGACCGTACCGGCGAGCCCTTTGTGGGTCGTGCGGGGCAATTGCTGAACCGCATGTTGGCGACCATCGGCATGGACCGCAAGGAGGTCTACATTGCCAACATCGTCAAGTGCCGCCCACCGCGCAATCGCGACCCGGAACCAGACGAGATTGCCGCCTGCCGTCCCTTCCTCGATGCCCAACTGGAGACTCTGCGCCCAGAAGTCATCCTGGCTTTGGGGAGGCCTGCGGCGCAGTCGTTGCTGAACGATCAGCGCCCCCTAGGACAATTGCGAAGCGTGGTGCACAAGTTGGGCAAGGTTGCCTTGCTGGTGACTTACCATCCGGCGTTTCTGCTGCGGAATCCGGCGCGCAAGGCCGCGGCCTGGGAGGATCTTCAGTTGCTGGTTGATGTGATGGTCAGCAAGGGCGTGTGCGGAGCTCTGCCGGAACCCTGGTGGCGGCCATGAGAAGGCTGGTGGGGGGGGTCAAGGTGCTGCTTGTGGCAACCGCGCTGAGTGCTTGCCAGCAGCCGTCGTCTCGGAAGGGCGGGGTCACCGCATCTGCCCGGCCCATTGCCACAGCCCCCGTGGCTGTGGACGTTGTGCCCGAGGTGGCAGTTGCCGTGACGGCATCCCCCGGCGCCTCATGCCTCTCCGGTGGTGAGCAGCGCGGGCCTGGTTGCGACATGGATGGCGTGATGGCAGCAGTCAAACCCTTGCGCCAGCCCGGTGCTGCGATCCCCAACTGTTACCTTGCCGAGGTCCGTCCGCCTCGCCCGGGGAAGCTCCGGGTCCGTTTTTCGCTGGAATCCGACGGCCGCGGGACGGGGTGGCAGTGGACCCGGGACGATTTTGCTTTGCCGTCCCTGCAGGCTTGCCTGCAGGAGGCGCTGGCATCAGTGACCTATCCGGCCCCGGGGGACAAATCTTGTCAGGTTGTTTATCCCTTCACCTTCATCCCCGAGGTTCGCAGTGGCAAGTAGGCGTCGTTATGATCTTATTGCCTTTGATGTGGATGGAACCCTGGTGGACGACACGGTGTTCGTCTGGAAGACGCTCCACGACTACTTCGACACTGACCCCGAATCCCGGGACATGGCCTTCCGCAGCTACATGGATGGGAAGTGGCCTTACCACCGCTGGTTCGAGCATGATATCAAACTGCTTACCGAGGCGGGAGCAACGCGTTCGTCCATGCTCGCAGCCTTGGATGGGATGCGCCTGACTCATGGGGCGATTGAGACCTTGACGACATTGCGTGAGGCCGGGGCCAGGCTGGCAATCATTTCCGGATCAATCAACGTGGTGGTGGAGAAGTTCGACCTGGAACAGTACTTCGACGAGGTCTATCTCAATCGTATCTGGTTTGACGCGGCGGGGGAGCTTGAGCGATGGCAGGCAACGCCCTATGATGTGTGGGACAAGGCGACGGGCTTGCGGGCTTTGGCGGCCCGCTACCAGATCCCCATGGCGCGCACGGCCTTTGTTGGCGACAATTTCAATGACGTTGCAGTTGCCCGCGAGGCGGGCTTCTCGCTGGCCATTCACTGCAAGTCGGAGGAATTGGCCGGCGTGGTGGACGTGGTTATCGAGGAGGACGATATGCGTGCTGTCTTGCCCTATCTGCTGGAAGAGGTGTGAAGGGCGGGGGAGCCGAATCTGCACATGGGTGTGGCCGATCCGGTGGTGTCCAACTCCCCCGACCCTTCGGGTTCGGGCTGTAAGGCGCAAACCAAAGAAAACAGCAAACATTGGCCGGCACCTGCCGGACAATGGGACACACTACAGTTTCAAACCAGCAGTCAATAGCACCTCCGAGAAGCCGAGGTGTTGAGCTTTCTCACCAAACTCAGAGACGCTGTCCCGGAAGTAGAGGTAGCCGGTCTTGGCTTGCAACGCCACCGAGAAGGTGCGGCCAAACTCCTTGCCAATGAGCACCGAGGCGCTGGGGGAGACCATGGCGTAGTGGTTGCGGTCGCCACTTGCGTAATGGCTCTTGTCTTCCACTGAGAGGGTGGCGTAGTAGAGCGCTACTGCAGGGGAGACTTCCAAGCGTATCGGGTCCGAGAGTAGCGTGAAGGCCACGCCGGCACCAGCCTCCAGGCAGGAGAAGGTCTGGGCGAGAGGTCCAACGCTGCCGTTTGTCGTTGCTGCTGCTCCGCCAATGAGCACTTCGGCAAAGGGTGAAATCTGCTTGCCCAGCAAATTGTCCAGGCGAATCTCCACGCCCCCC
>CALGBT010000409.1 GCA_937884235.1 uncultured Pseudomonadota bacterium | reverse complement strand
AGAAGAAGAAGGCCGAAGCGGAAGCCGCTAAGAAAGCAGAAGAGAAGAAAGCAGAAGAGAAGAAGGGCGATGACGGCACCGACGCTGCGAAGGCCGCCCACCTGCAGAAGATGGGCATGAAAGCCATGAAGGCCGGCAACAACAAGCTCGCCGTCAAGTACTTTGAGAAAGCCAAGTCTGAGGGCGGGAACGCGGCCCTCCTTGACAAGCTCATCTCGAAGTGCCAGGAATAGCAAAACGCCGCCCCGTAAGCATAACCTCCACATGGCAACACCGGCGACGACACCATGAGTCAGAATAGTGCATCCATGATGATCGAACCTTCAGCACCACTGGTGGTTAAGTTCAACCGCTACAGCGTTCTCTTCCAGGCTCTCGGCACCATCTTCGGTGCCGCGATGTTCCTGCTCTTTGGCAAAGCCCTCGGCCATGTCGGCTTGCTCCAGATGCTCGCCATCATCGTCCTCGGCCACCTGGTTACCGGCGCGGTCGCTTTTACAACCTCCGAGTTGGCCTCCAACAAGCGCATCGGTGGGGGCGGCGAGTACGCCATGGTGAAGACCACCCACGGCGTTCACATCGGTGCTTCCATAGGCCTTGCGCTTTTCGTCGCCCAGACCATCTCCATCACCTTCTACGCCATGGCCGTGGCCATCGGCATAGACCCGGTCTTGACCTGGGTCTCGGGTCTTGCGGGCATGGGCCCGATAGATCAGAGGTTCTCGGCACTGGCCGTCATGGTCCTCGTGTTCTTCCTAAGCATCAAGGGCGGCGACGTCACAGTGAAGTTTCTCTTTCCCATCGTCGCCATCATCGCCATCGCAGTAGTGAGCTTCTTCATCGGAGTTTTCACGAGCGGCACGACTTTCACCGTCAGCGCCATTCCCTGGCTCGACAAGATTCCCGACGGCATGGGATTCTGGCCGGCCTTCGCCCTCGTCTTTCCAGCCTTCACGGGCAACACCATGGGCATCGGACTCTCCGGGGAACTGGGTGATCCACAACGGGAGATCCCCTGGGGTACCAAGCTCGCAACGCTCATCTCCTTTGTCGTCTACACCCTCATCGCCTTCTTCCTCGCCTACACCGCAGAGCCCTCCGTCCTGGTGGAGAATCAGCTGGTGATGGCTGAAGTTTCCATGTGGGGCCCACTAGTATTCATCGGCTTGATTGTCGCCTCTCTCTCCAGCCTCATCGGGTCAGTCGTCGTCGCACCACGAACCCTGCAGGCCATGAGCGAAGACGGTGTCATTCCCCTGGCCCCATTCTTCAAATCCCTCTGGGGAGCCAAGCGAGAACCCGTCCCAGCACTCCTCTTCTCCATGGCCATTGCCGTCTGGCTGGTATTCGTCGGGGACCTCGAACTCATCGCCTCCTTCGTCACCATGTTCTTTCTCATAACCTACATGGCAGACATCTCCTCGTCATTGCTGGAAACCGTCTCTAACAACCCCAGCTATCGCCCGGCACAGCGAGCCCCGTGGTGGTTCTCGCTGGCCGGCTTGATCATGGCGCTGGTGGCGGCGATCAACATTGATGCCTCAATCTTCCTCATCTCCCTGGTCTTTCTGGTGGGCACCTTCTACTTTGCCCGGCGACGGATGCCGTCGCCAAATGTCCAAACCATCTTCGCATCGGTGCTCTTCCGCATCGAACGGGCCGCCTCATTGCGACTGCGCTCCTCACGCATGGAAAACAAGAACTGGCAGCCCACCGTTCTGGCCATCGCCGAGACCCCACTGGACAAACGCCCGCTCACCCAGTTCCTCGACTGGATTGGGGCGCGGCATGGCCTCGTCAATCTCTGCCAGATGATGCCTTACGACGGTAACTTTGTGGACATGCTCCCGGCTCGCCAAGAAGCTCTTCAGCATCTCGAAGAATATATCGCCAGACGCAAATCCCACCTCATCCCCGACGTCATCCTGACCCACAACGTGTCGACCTCCATTCTCGACAAAGCTCAGTCCGGGGGCTACCACTCGAACACCGTCTTCTTCGCCGTTGAGGAGGGCAATACGCAGGCTGTGGAGGTCATCGAACCGGTCTTTCACGAGATGCTCTCGGTGCGGAAGAACATTCTTATCCTAAGGTACGGACACCGGCTCTTTGGCAACCAGCGCAACATCTATATCTGGTGGTCAAAACCTGAAAACGGACAGCTCATGGTGATTCTCTCCTACATCCTGCTCTGCCAGAAGGACTGGCAGGATGCCCAGGTCACCATCTGCTACGTCGGTGGCGACGAACAGGCCTCAGATACCGAGAGCTACCTCAAAAAGCTCATTGAGAGTTCCAGGTTCCAGATTGGCTCCCTCCTCTACCGCCGCTTCGACTTCGATCCCGCGGTCGGCATCTACAAGACCATCATCGACAATTCGCAAGAAGCCGACCTGCTCTTCCTCGGTCTCAGCGAGCGTACCGACATCGTCGAATACATGACGCACTGGGACGGACTCAACATCGATGCCGTCTTCCTACGTTCCAACGGAGACGCAAATCTCCAAGCCTAAGCGCCGCTCCAGATCTCTCGCCCGACATTTTTCGTGCCATTATGTGAGGGGTTCGCAACCGAACGACTCGTAGCCAGGCAGCCCGGAACCATCGGAAACCGATGCATATCACTATCTTTCTGAGCACTTTCCCACAAGTTATCCACAGGCGAGGGTGGTATCAAATAATCAGCATTGCCTTGTCACTGCTGCCCGGGATCAAATATGCTGGCAAATCGCGAAGAGGGAATTCAAACCTGTGGAAAACTGCATACTTCCGTTCCCCGATAGGCATGTTTGGTGCGTTCGGCGGCACCTGCCACCTGCCGATCGATTTTCTACGGGTGGTGCCGGGAGATCGTTCGACTACCCTGCGCTCCGCCTCCATGACACGGGAATCCTTGCACAGCGCAATTGCCTCGATGGGCGCACATGCGATTGCAAGACGCCACCATATCTGATACTTTTTCAAAGGCTGTTCTTGCGTGCGTACCCGACACCCAACCAACATGGGGTCTGCAATCTTGCTAGCGGAAGTCAAAGTCATCTCGAGGCTCCTCACGAGAAAGCCCATCTTCATCGGGTTCAACGTCACCAACCGCTGTAACATGCGTTGCGCGTTCTGTTCCGTACCTAACCTCCCCAATCCGGACATGACCCTGCCCCAGGTGGAACATGCCCTGGACCGCGTTGCCGAGATGGGCATTCCTGTCGTCGGCGTCACCGGGGGAGAACCATTCCTGCGCCGCGATCTGGCAGATATCATGAAGGCCATCGAGGCCCGAGGACTGAAGACTACCCTAGTCACCAACGGCGAGGCTCTCACCCAAGCCCGCATTGAAGAACTGAGCGGCCTACGCAATATCGTCCACTTCGCGCTCAGCGTCGACTCCCTCGACCGCAACACTTATGAGAGCCTCCGTGGCCGCAAAAACCTCCCCGAGACTCTCACCCGCTTCCTCAATATCCGCCGCTTCGGCCCCCGGACGGTGTACAAACTCAACGTTGTCGTAACCCCCCACAACGTGGACGAAATTGAGGCTATCGTTGAGTTTGCCGTGGCTGCTGGCCTGGCACTCTCGTTCATACCCCTCAACGTGGGCCCCGGCGGATTCCATCGCGGCCAAAACGATCACGGCATCGATGCCGCCGCCAGACAACGCATGGCAGATGGCTTCGATACCCTCAGGCAGTTGAAGCTCCAGGGGGCACCGCTCTGGGACCATCGGGACTTCTACCTCATGGCCAGGAGATACCTCCTCGGGGAACCCATGGGACCTTGTGGTGCCGGCGAACTCTTCCTCGATCTCCGCAGCGATGGTGGCCTGGCCTTCTGCAATGAAATGGAGCACGTCGTCTCCCTCCTGGAAGTCGAGCACTTCACCCTCAAAGACCTGGCCAACATCCGCAAGGGATGGGCCCGCCGGATTGATACTTGCTCCAAGAACCAGGCCTGCTGCTACACCTGCTCATACAACATCACTGCAACCGCCCAGAATCTGCCAGCCTATCTCTTCGATTACCTGCAGCTGCGGTGGCGAGGGTAGGGCGATGGGGCGCAAAATTTCCAGGCCGGCCCTGCTGGCGATTTACCTGATTCCGCTGCTCCTGGCCCTGGCCATCAGAACCTTCCTTCCCACCTACTACGAATTCGAAAGCCAGGAAGATACGCTGCGAGCCATGGCCCTCATCGAGAAGGGCGAGGTGCCCCTCCGCGGCATTGGCCATATCCGCTTCCTGGGAGCCGCCCTGGGGCCTCTGGTTTACTACGTCAAGGCCATTCCACTGCTGATTTCGCCGCACCCTATGTCAGAGGTGTACTTCCTAATACTGCTCCACCTCGGCGCAATCCTCGCCTCGATGCTGCTCACCGCAGGACTGGTCCGCACACTGCTACAAGCCGGGCGGCTCAATTCTCAATGGCAGCCAAACGGCCTGGCTCCTCATTTTGCGGCAGCAGGCACCGGCGTGCTCCTCGCCCTCTCCCATTACGCCCACGCTCTCACTCTTCACGCTCATCCATCATTCTTCGCCGCGGCCTTTGTTCCCATCCTGACACTGGCCATCTACCGCTGGTCCATGGGTGGCAGCAACGGCTGGCTGGCATTGGCTGGAGCCTGCCTGGGCATCATGACCCAGTTCTACCAGTTGGCACTCTTTGCTCCCTTCCTGGTCCTCTTCATCTGGCTCGGGCCTCGCCGCCGGCCGGACCGACGCTCCCTGGCCGCACTGCTTCTGCCCATCTTCCTCTGCTACGTCCCCTATCTCGTTGCGGAGCTCCACACCGGCTTCACCAACACTGCCGGGCTCTTCGAGTTCCAACCGGGCCCCGGAGATGATGCTTCCGTAGGCTTTGCCTTTCTCAATAATCTCTCCTTTGATTTAGCCGTCATCACCAGACATTATGGCTTCCCCGCTGTCCTCAGCTTGCCGATTATTCTCTGTGCCGTACTCGGACTCTGGCTGGCAGCAAAGGCACTCCGGGCCACGCCCGGCATCTCCGCACTCCTCGCTTTGGGGCTAGTCTATACCCTCCTCCCCATGCTCCTGCTTCACGACGTCCGCTTCGAACTATCCCTCCCCTTCGGGCAGATCCTCGTGGTCCTGGGAGCCATGGCAGTCTGGCAACAGGCCCAGAGCCTTTGGCGCTGCCGCAAAACCATCGCCGCCATCAGCGCCGCCGTGGTGATCACCCTCAGCCTGCTCTTCCCCAGGCTCATGGAGGCCCATGGAATCGGCACCCATGCCGTGACCCCCATTCGCATGGAATCAGCCTATCCGCTGGGCGGCATGCCGACCCTGGCCGAGTCCGAACGAGTTATCGCTCACCTCCGCCAATCAACCGGTATCAACGCCTCCAATGCCCGTGACACTGTCGTCTCACCCGTGCTCTTCTCGGGCCTCTTCGGCCATCGCTACCTGCTGCGAGTCCTCGAGGGCTCGGTGCCTGCGGGGCCGTCCTTTGACGGCACAGTCTTCGTCGTTGATAGTGCCTTCCCGCTACAAATTGCCGACGGCAAAGAGGAAATAGTGGACGATTTCTCCATCCACTATCTAACCACCCGGGTGAGCGGAGCCCGTGTCACCATCGACTGCGACGAAGAGTGGTGTGCCGCAGCCTCTGCCGCCCCTCTGCCCCATCTTCTCAGTCGCTTCTTCTGGGGGTGCAAAGAGTTTCGAGGCCTGGACGATCGGGCCCAGACGCCTCGCCATGAATGCGAAGACATCCACACTTCAAAGCCATCCGACCACACCTGGCAGGCCACTGTAACCTGGGGCCCCATCCCCGACCAGTGTCCCGGTTGCTCAAGAAGACTCTTCCTCATTCACGATCCCGGCTGCCAACCCACCGTCACCTTCGACGGCGAGCAGATGCAACTTGCCCACTACGCCGGCATGAAGAGCGACTACGGTCTGGCCACAGTGCCCCCGGGGGCCAACTCCCAGGAAGTTGTCATCACCATCCCCGATTGTAATTCTTACTCCTTCCTGGCCGTGCCTTTCATCGGTCAGGGGACTGCCACGGGGGAAGAATCCAGATGACTGGTCGCCCGTCCATCATTCTCTTCAACCCCTCCACCTGGCGCGGGGTCGGGGACGCCACTGCGCCGTGGGGACTGATAGCCCTGGCAGGACTCCTGCCCGAAGTCGATTTTCACCTCGTAGACCAGCGCTTCTCCCCGAACTGGGAAACGGAAGTGGCCCGGCTGCTGAAAGGCGGCAACTGCATCCTCGCCGCCGCCACCGGCATGACGGGTGTTCAGTTGCGCGGAGTCCTCAGCTTCTTCTCGCTAGTCAAGCTACAACGCCCCGACTTGCCAACAATGATGGGAGGAATCCACGCCTCATTGTTGCCTCTGCAAACCGTTGCCCATCCCAACATCGACTATGTCATGGTTGGAGAGGGGGAAGAGGTTCTGCGCTCATTCGTTGATGATCTGCTGGCCGGTCGCAATCCCCAGGCCGTGGCCAGCACACGCACCGAGGGGGTCATCGGTGCAGCCTACCAGGGGGCAGTCATTGGGGCCGGTTGCACCACCTTTCGACACGCCACCATCGATGACCTGGACAGATTGCCGCGACCACCACACCACCGCTTCGCCATGGAACCGTACATCGGCCGCACCAGCTATGGCAGAACTCTGTCGGTGCTCACCTCAAGGGGTTGCCCTCACGGATGCGCCTTCTGCCTCTATAGCAACCCACAATTCTCTTCTCGCTGGCGCGGACAGAGCGCCGAATCCGCAGTGGCGTGGATGTCAGAACTCGCCGCGACCTACGCAATCGACCATTTCCACGTCCAGGACGACAATTTCTTCGTGCGCGGTGCGCGTGTGCAATCGATTGTAGAAGGGCTGGCAGCACGCGGCCCCAGCTTCACCTGGACAGTGGGCGGAGCCCATGTCCTCCACTTGCGCAAACTCCCAGTAAGCTTCTTCAAGCTCATGCGACGGGCCGGCTGTGTCAGACTCCTCATTGGCGCAGAATCAGGCTCCAGAGAAATCCTGGAACGCATTGGCAAGCGACAAGACCCCACGGACATTATAGAGGTCAATGAGCGCCTGCTGGAAGCACAGATCCGCCCCATCTACAGCTTCATCAGCGGTATCCCCGGAGAAACCGATGCCGACCTGAAGGCCACCGTCGCCCTCATGGAAAAGTTGCGAAAACCCGGCAGTAAAGTCGATGTCGGCACCATCAAACCCCTCGTCTTCTACCCCGGCACCGACCTCTACCAATGGGCACTCGACAACGGCTTCGTGGCACCTCAGGACGTCGCTGGCTGGACTCACGTCACCTGGGACCGCTACCTCGAGTTGCCATACCCGTGGCTCTCCCAGGAGAGGCGACGCTTCCTGATTAAGCTCTACTACACCAGCCTGCTGTGGAGCCCCGACTATCACTGGGTAAACTCCCCTCTCTTTACCGGCGCGGCACGGGCCTTGATGCCCATCACCCGCTACCGCATGCGCAACCTCGACTTCAGAGGTAGCCTCATGCCCGATCTCCTCCGCCTCCTTCAGCATCTGGCCCTATCTTGACAAACGTCCGGTCCATGGCTACTCTCGCCGCCATGAACATGCGCATCGCACCATCGATTCTATCAGCCGATTTCGCCCGCTTGGGTGACGAAGTTCGCGCCGTTGAACTGGCTGGTGCGGACTGGATCCACGTTGATGTCATGGACGGCCGCTTCGTCCCTCCCATCACCATTGGTGCGGCCGTTGTCAGGGACCTGCGGAAGGTGACAGCCCTCCCTTTGGATGTGCACTTGATGGTGCACGAACCCGACCACCTCCTGGAAGACTTCGCCGCGGCAGGCGCAGACTGGATCACGGTGCACGTGGAAGCTATCAAGCACCTCGACCGCACCCTTCAGGTCATCCGCTCCTTGGGGGCCAAAGCCGGCATCGCTCTCAACCCCGCCACTCCTGTAGCAGACGTGGAGTGGGCCATTGAGAAAGCCGACCTCGTCCTGGTTATGTCCGTCAACCCTGGATATGGCGGCCAGCAGTTCATCGACTACACATTGCGCAAAGTTGAGGCGCTGCGCTCCCTCATTGACCAGCGTGGCCTCACCACATTGCTGGAAATCGATGGCGGCGTGAACGCCACCACCGCGGCTGCCGTTGCGGCTGCCGGAATCGACGTTGCAGTGGCCGGTTCTGCTGTCTTTGGAGCCTCTGACTATGCTGCGGCCATGGCTGGCATCAGAAGCGCCGCCGGGCATAAATAGTCTGCGAACCTGTTCGTTCAAGGGATACCACGCGTCGCCAACGCAGGAGGGTGAGCAAGATGATCCGAACCAGGCTGTTGACCGCAACCCTCTCCATCACCTTGCTGTTGGCCTCGACTCCCCCAGCTGTGGCCCAGGAGAAGACCTCGACAGTGGAGGATATCGTCGCCGCAGTCGAGAAGCACTACGGCGAGCAGGCCAATTTCAGCGCCACTTTCGACCAAATGGTAGCTCGCCAGCATCTCCCCGACCGACCCATCAAGAAGTCGGG
>CALGBT010000408.1 GCA_937884235.1 uncultured Pseudomonadota bacterium | reverse complement strand
CGCGCACGGGAGCACTTGAGTCCACCACGATAATTGCTGCGTCAGGACGCCGCTCCAGCAACTCAGCACGAGCGACCTTCTCCTCGGCAGACCATGGCTCCAGCCCATAGGTACCCGGCAAATCGTCCAGGCGAACCGTCTGACCGCCCACTTCCAGTCGTCCCTCGCGGCTCTCCACAGTAACGCCGGGATAGTTTCCCACGTGCTGCCTTGCCCCGGTCAGACGATTGAAGAGAGAAGTCTTCCCGGAGTTGGGGTTGCCCGCCAGAACCACTCGGGAGGTCAGCGGCGATATTCCTTTGGTTTCCATATCCCTATGCAATCTCCGGCGCCAAGGCCTTCACGTGCAGCGCATCCGCCTCGTGGCGTCGCAAAGCCACCTGACTGGTTCCCAATCGAATCCAGACGGGGTCGCCGCCGGGGGCATAGCGTTCAACAGTCAGTTCCGTCCCGGGCAACATACCCATATTCAATAGGCGCTGGCGAATGGCGCCGTGAGAACCAATGCGCACGACGATTCCGCGCTCCCCAGCAGCCAACTCCGATAGCGGATTGGTAGCCTCCACACCTGCTCCCTCATGCTCGCAACCCGGCTTACAATCCTCGCAGTCAGCATTGGCAATAGGGCACTGATGGAACCGCGCCAGCAGGCTGTCCGGACTCTGGGGGCAAGCATCCAGAAATTCAAACAGACTGACCATCCGATCCATGGTCGCACTCGAGAGACTGTGCTCCATCGCACAGGCTTCGCTCTCTGAAAGCTCCTCAGGCAACTTCAACAGGTCCCGAAAGAAGCGGAAAAGCACTGTGTGGCGCGCCAAAACCCGACGGGCTGCAACACGGCCCGTTTCGGTCAAATCAACATACTCGCGCTGTACATACTTAACCAGGCCGAGGTCGGCCAGACGCTTCATTGCCGGCGACACAGAACCTGGCTTGACCCCGCGCTCCACGGCAATATCTCGGACCCGCGCAAACTTGTGACGCTCTACCAGCAGAAACACAGTTTCGAGATAATCTTCCAATGCTGGGGTAAGTACTTCAACCGGGCCCATCCACACCCTCCATGTTAGACACATCTTACAATTGAAACTTAGGCTGTCAACTGCCAAAATTCAAATGCGCAAGAGGGCGTTGAGGGTACCTCACCATCCTGCTATGCTCTCTTTCGCAGCTGCGTGGAGAACCATGAGCAAATGCCGCGTCCCCAACCTTGTTCACTTCGTCTACGGCATGCGCGAAGACCGCTCTGACCGGCCCTTCTCCCTGGTCCACTATGTGGCCTTTCGCAGCGCCCTGGAGACTCATGGGCCGGCCAGACTCGTGCTGCACACCGGATACGTCCCCGCCGGGCCGTGGTGGGAGGCCATCGCCCCGCACGTCCAGGTCCGCATTGTCGAGGTCCCAACCTCCATCCATGGCAACACTCTCGACCGCCCCGAGCATCGCAGCGATATCGTTCGCCTGGACGCACTCCTGGAGTTCGGAGGACTCTACCTCGACATGGATACCATCAGTGTCAGACCCGTTGACTCGCTGCGCCACCACCGCTGTGTGCTGGGGATAGAGAGTACGCCGGGCACCGGGTCCCACGGTCTCTCCAATGCCGTTGTCATGGCAGAACCTGGCAGCGCTTTTCTGCAGCGGTGGCGAGCAGCCTACACGAGCTTCAACCAGGACTACTGGAACACGCATTCAGTGGTCCTGCCCCGCCTTCTCGCCCAGCAGGCCCCACCCGGCGAAGTTCACGCTGAGCCCGTCGAGAGCTTCCATTGGCCATCCTGGGATGAAACAGGAATCCGCTCAATGTTCGAGGAGAGCCATGACTACCCGGGAGCTTTCGTCCACCATCTGTGGGCCGGCAAGACATGGAAATCTCATCTTGCTCACTTCACACTCAGTTCCGTATGGGCCCTTGATACGACCTACAATCGGCTGGCGCGCCGGTATATCAGCAAGCCCCTGCGCTGAGCCACCGCCACCATCGCCAATGTATCGGCAAAGATCTGTCAGTAACTGTAGAGAGGTTCCACTTCTACCACCAGTTCCGCAGCAGGGAAAACCTCCTGCACGCCGCTGGTGAGGCGTTTCAATGCCGCTGCCGTGTTGGTCGTCCCCGCCGCCGGCTTGACCTCAACGATGACATACATGCGCTCATCGTCACCCACAATCCGAAGATCATGAAAAGACTCCAATTCCTCGTCCCCCTCAACCAACCCGCCAATCACTTCCTCAACCCTGGCATAGTGCGGATGAGAGCTGTTGACTGGGTCTGGATGGACGCAAACGGAGCCCTCGACGCAGGCCCCTAAGCGGCGCTCTACTTCGTGGGTGATGGTGTGGAGGCTAAGACTCGGAAGATCATCAGGGGTCTCGACGTGCAACGACACGAAGCGGATTTCACCATAGCGATGGATGACGACATCGTGGACGCCCCTCACTCCCTCAACGCTCAAGGCCAACTCCTTGACTTCTCGCACTTCGGCCGCAGTGGGTGCCTCGCCCACCAGCGGGCTGAAAGCATCACGCGCCACGGAATAGGCAACTACAATCAGGAAAATGGCCACGCCAATGCCGGCCAGAGCATCGACCTGCGGCCACCCATAGTTGCCAGCCACCACACCAATGACAACCAGCACGGTTGAGATGGCGTCAGAGCGATGATGCCAGAAGTCCGCCTCCAGGCTCGTGTTGCCGCTACCCACGGCCAACGCCCGGGCGAACCGGGAGAGCCACTCCTTGACAATGATGGTCAGCACCAGGACCGCAACCACTACCCAGGAGGCAGAAATGTCGGCAGGCACCATGAGACGCTCGACGCCAACCTTGCCAAACTCGACGCCAGCCACCCCGAGCAGCACGGCGATAATCATCGTGGCCACGGATTCGGCACGACCGTGTCCAAAAGGATGCTCCTCATCGGGCGGCTTGCGAGACATATACGCACCGGCGATGAGCACCGCCGACGTCAAGCAATCAGAGAAGGTGTGCACAGCATCGGCAATGATACCGATACTTCCCGTAAGCAACCCCAGCACCAACTTCACGATTGCCAGAATCGTGTTCACAACAACGCTGGCATAGCCTCCTAGCAGCCCGTACGCTGACCTCTTCGCCCCCGGTGCATCACCGAAGTTGGAGGCATACTTCTGCACCAGCAGCGTCCCTATCGGCCCAATCTTCCCGTTATTGCTCTTCGCCATCCCTAAATCCAACTCCAGTTGATTTCTCACATATATGCTATTTAGTGACCATAAATGCAAGCCTAAAGCAAGTTCATGGCACCGGATTTGGCAACGGCACGCCGGCCAGACCAGCCAACAGGTTGCGTGCTGCCATGGTTGCCATGAGATCTCTCGTAGCGTGGCTGGCACTGCCAATGTGCGGGACCACGAGGCAGTTTGGCAAAGCCAGCAGCGCGTGTCCCACCGGCAGCGGCTCGGGCTCGGTTACATCCAGGGCGGCCGCGGCAATCAGCCGCCGTCGCAGGCTGTCCTCCAGCGCGGCCGGGTCCACCAGGTCACCCCGCGCAGTGTTTACCAGGATGGCAGAGGGTTTCATCATTGCCAGTTGCGTGCTCCCGATCATGTAACGGGTTTCCGGCGTCGACGGCACATGCAGCGACATAAAGTCCGCCACGGGAAGCATCTCGGCCAGAGTCACTCGCTTCGCTCCCAATTGCGCAGCAGCCTCCGACTTATTGCCTGAGTCCACGAAGAGCACCCGCATGCCAAAACCTGCGGCCCGCCTGGCTAGAGCCTGGCCGATGCGGCCAAAGCCGACAATCCCTAGGGTGGCCCCATGCAGATCATGCCCCAATAGAACCTTTGGCCCCCAGGTCAGCCATTTCCCGGCGCGAACATGGTCTACCCCCTCGACAATGCGCCGCGCCGCCCCCGCCATCAACGCAAAGGCCAGGTCAGCGGTAGTCTCCGTCAGCACCCCCGGCGTATTGCCAACCGCGATGCCACGGGCTCGTGCGGCCGCCACGTCGATGTTGTCATAGCCGACTGCCATGTTACTGATGACCCGCAATTGCGCCCCCGCCGCATCCATCACGATCCCGTCCAGGCGATCCGTCAGCAGCGAGAGAATCCCGTGACAACCAGCAACCCCCGCGCACAACTCGCGGTGAGATGGCGGACCATCCCCACGCCACACAGTATAATCGCACTGCCCGGCCAGCAGCTCCAGACCCGCTTGCGGAATATCCCTGGTAATGAAGACCTTTGCCAACGCTCCCCCCCCTCCTTCAGTGCTCAGCTCCGGGAATCACCTTTGCCCCGGTAACGTGCAGCATTGCGCATAGCCCGGCCACTATACCGTATGGCAAAGCAGTGAAATCATCACGTCCGGTCCGGGCACACATGCGACGGGCCAGCCAGGCGTAAAACCCCAGCCCCAGCAGCAACGAAACACCGAGTCCCGGCAGGATGCGGCCAAAAACTGCTTCCGGAGGCACGTGCAAGACATACACGCACACTCCCGTGACAATAATCATGTTCGCCAGATTGTCAGCAAAGAGCGCCCAGAAACCGTTCACATCCCCGCGGCAGAAAAGGGATACCTTGCTGCGACCAGATGCCACCGGAAGACCCATCCACCAACCTCACTCAAATGCAGGTGCAATCATGGTCTAACTCTAAAAGCGCGCCGAGAAGGTCAAATAGGGAAAGCCCATGACCAGAAAACCGGCATCGGCGTCGGGATGGATGGGCCGAAGGAAGGAGAGATCCACCGCCACCGTTTCACCAAAGAATCGAACGCCATATGAAAAGAGCGTCCCTTCCGGGAACAGTTCAAAATCACCTCTATCCCAGACAGCTGCGCCAGGAACTGACATCTCGACCAGCAGCTTGACGGCACGGGCAACGCGTGCGGTAAAACCGGCCGCCACCGCAAATGCCACTCCGTCACTTAGCACACCGTCACTCCCCACGTTGCCAAACAGCATCATGTTTGTCTCTGAGAGCGTGAAAACGTACTCACCATCATCGTCAACAATGAAGTCTGCCGCTATGCCGATGCCAAAACCGCCAAGGGTATCTCCCTCCTGCGTCATGAAGCCGAAGTTCGGTTGCAGGGAAACCAGGATCTTGCCGGTGTTCAAGAACTGCCACTTGCCGGAGAACATCATAGTGAGCGGAAAATCTGCGGTGATGGGTAGCAGGGTTGTGAAACTTCCTTGAAAGTCGTTACTGAAACCATATGTGAGGCCCAACAGGAAGAGTTCATAGCTGTTGATCGTCAAAGCCCCCTTGTTGATCGTTTCGGCAGAAGAAAAGATGATATTGCGGTCCACCGCCGCATCTGCATTCTTCCTCTTCTGGCTGGGGGTAGCCCCCTGGCCCAACGCCGGGGTTGCCAATAGAACCACAGCGATAACGAGCAGACTCCATCTGAGTCTAGGCATTGCAACTCCTTCGCGAATTGGACCGGATTTGCCAGTCCGTCTCAAGCCTCATTCCATAGAAACCAAGCTACCCCTCGCTGACACCTGTGTCAACCCGCAACGGTTAGCCAAGTTGGTGACCGCACCCTACAATTCTGCTAGCCTCAGAAATGGAGGAAGGATGGGTCTATTAGGCAACGCAACGGCTGTCTGGCGCAATGTACTGAAAAAGGTTGGCCCCCACGCCAACCGGCCTCCCCTGGCGCTTCTGCTGCCGCTCACCGCGCTGGCCATCGCTTGGCCCAATCTCCCCGGGTCGCAGACTGCCTACACTACGCAAACCCCACCCTCCGGCAATCTCCTCGACCTTTTTGCGCCACTGGAGTTCAACGGGGAAGTGGAATCCCAGTGGGTCTTCTATGACATTGCTCTGCTCCAGGATGCGCTGCGCATTTCGCTGCGCAAAGACGAGCAGAAGTACTGGGTCTACTTCATCCCGGCCGCCAATCCCCGCCGTCTCGATGCCACTTGCCTCCGCCATTTCTGCATGCACATTCCCGTCCTTCCCAGTCCTGGAGACCCGACTTTCCAGGCGGTGGCGACGAGCATCGCGGAAATACTGGCCGACAATCTAGACCGCGGCGGGGCCCTCTTTGCCGAGACCCGCCGGGAGACCAACCTGCCCGCCCCCTGGTACGAGCTGGGATTCCTGACCCTTCTTTGCGCGCTTGCGCTGGTGGCTTGGCAAGGCCTTCGCCGCACCATCAGCGTACGTGATTGGGCCACTGGAGTGCTTGTTGTCATCTTTGGCGGAGGCCTCTGGGCTCGACTCGCTACCCAGGTAACCGGCCCCCTACACAACAACCATCACGGTGCGGAGGAACTCGACTACTGGCTGGTCCCCCCGGAGGCAAGCTTTCCGAGCTACTATGGCCGCAGCCATGAGGCCCTCTCAGACCTGCTCTTCTCCGTCCTGCCCCGCACTTACAGCAGCTTTCTGATCCTCGCCGCAGTAGTCGGTGCCCTTTCTTGCGTCATGGCCGCCATGGTGACGAGAGAACTTGCCGGCAATCGCTCGGGAGGGTGGCTTGCCGGCTTTGCGCTGGCCTGCCACCCCATCGCGATTCGCGTGGCCGCCAGTGAAAGTACTTTCAATTTCACGCTCCTCTTCCTGCTCATCTCCCTCTGGGCTCTGCTGCGTTATCGACGCGGCGGCACTGGCCTCCACCTGCTGCTCGGTCACGCCGCACTCATGCTGGGCGTTGCTTCCCATGTCATCACCTTACCGCTTGCAGCTCTTCCGCTGCTCGTGCTGCTCATCCCGCCCGGCCCGGGTGCAACGCGGCCCCGGCTCTTCTGGCAACTATCAGCTGCCGTAGCCAGCGGCCTGGTAGCCCTCCCTCACGCACTCTACGAATGGGGCGCCGACCTCAACCGAGCCGGGAATCTCATGGATTTCGCCAAGGCCTTCCAGAGTGTGGCCGGCTACGGCAATCTCCTCCTCGACCCCACCGAGACGCCGTGGCTTCTGGTGATCCTCTCAATGGCCTCCACTCTCTTGCTTTGGCACAAGCGCTGGCGAGCTTTCCTCTTCCTCCTGGCGCTAGTTGTCCTGGCCGTCCCCTACTATCTCGTCCATGTCAGCTTCAGCGACCTCCTACGCTACCAACTGATTCCCGCCGCTACCTCCGTGCTGCTCGCGGGGCTCGGGGCAGAGATGCTCCTCAGGCTGATTCCCATGAAGCGGCCCAGGATCATCGTCAATGGCGCGCTCATTGTTCTAGTGGCCGCAAATTGCGCACTTCTCAGCCCCCTCAGTCGCCAACACGATGCCGGGTCCCAGGAGTACGCAGCCCAGCTCAAGTGGGCCCGGGAGATTCCGCAAAGCGGGCTCCTTGTGCTCCCCCGTGAACTTGATGCCCACGTCCGCTTCCATTCCTACTTCCCCGCTCTGGTCCTGCAGGATCAAGGCCTGGCATACACCACTGTGACCATTCCTGAATTCGAAGAAATGGTGGCTGCCGGAGGATGGCCCGACGAACCGGTTCTCTATTATGAGGGCCTGCAACTCCTCTGGACCATGACGTCAGACGACCCCCAGAACCCCGAACTTCACACCCGCATCAGCACCATTGTCCGCGAGGCCGAACGCATCAAGCAAGACGCAAACAGTGCCGAGGCCCACGTCGAAACCATCGCCGGACCGGCCCTTGCGGCCGACCACGCCCTCGAATTCACCGAACTGCCACCAAACGCCACCATCGCCCTCTACCGGCTGCGCCCGTAACCACCGCACTGCCCGTCGTCGACATGGTGCGCAGATGCTATGGGTCAACCACAGTGCCCCGCAAACCCGTTGTGCCAATGGCAGCACCATCTATGGCCAAATCTCGCTCATGTTCGATAACATATCTGCAGGCACGCGTCACCGCCTCATCGTGCCAAAGATATGCCGTACTTCCATGCCGCGTCCAAATTCTATCCTGCTGGCCAAACTCGCCGCATTCCCGAAGACGGCGCGTAGCAATGGACTTCAGGGTCCCAACGGCCTTTCCCGGGTCCTCGCCGCAACTGCCAACGACAACGTGGACGTGGCGTCCCCCAACCGTGCTCGCGAGAAGCTCCCAACCCCGCACAACACAGACCTCCTCTAGTGCCAACCTCACCACGTCCCGTGCCCGTTGCGTCAAGAAGACCGCGGAACCCTGGTCCTTACGGATCTTCCGTCGAAACACAAACAGCGGGGAGTCCTCCCGGCAGTGCTTCTTCCGCCCCGGCAGTTCATCCCTCACTGATGAGCCACGCGGGTCTCCGTGTAGCCATGCGCCATGGGTAGTAAATGTGAGCAAGTACGCCTTCGGTTTCCGAACGCCAATACGCATTTCTACCCCCACTCAATGTCTACATCGTGCTGCACAACCTATATATCGGGACTTTGACCCACAAAGGCGCAATCTTTCTTCATTACCCCCGTTACCTGGGGCGTGCGCACACTACACGCCACCCGCCCCCCCATGGTCCGCAACCACATACGACCGCATGCCTGGGCGGTGCGCAACCTACACGCCACACGACGGTTGCGTGGTGCCTAACGACGGCGCCGC
>CALGBT010000407.1 GCA_937884235.1 uncultured Pseudomonadota bacterium | reverse complement strand
CTGACGAGCGCAGCCGCGACCTGCCGTTGCTGCTGGTCATCAATGGCCCCCCCGAAATCCTGCCGGCTCCCCAGACCGAGAACACCAGCCCAGCCTTTGTCTTCGAGGCCTGGGAACCAACCACCATGGCTCGGCAGCACACCGAGTACTTCCGTTTGCGCTGGCAGAACCGCCCCGTGCTGGTGCGGGTGCAAGACCGACAGCCTGGGGAGGTGGTGGCCCTCGATGATTAGGTATGCCCCACTCAGCGTCTTCTCCAACTATTCATTCCTCGAAGGAGCCTCCTTCCCCGAAGAACTGGTAGCCAGGGCCGCAGCCTTTGATCTGCCCGCCATCGCCATCACCGACCGGGACGGCATGTACGGCATCATCCGCGCCCACGTCACCGCCCGGGAGCTGGGCATCAAACTGCTGGTGGGGGCGACCATCACCCGCAGCGACGGCCCCCCCGTGACCCTTATGGCCATGACCAAGCGGGGCTACGCTGCCATCTGCCGGATTATCACCATCGGCCGCGGCGCCGCCGAAAAGGGGAGCAGCCGGGTGACCACCCGGGAACTGCTTCACAACTGTGGTCGACACGTCATTCTCATCCACCCCGCACTCCACCGGGAATCTTACACCGACGCACTCAAGGAACGCTTTGGTGATCGCCTCTATGCCGGTGTCGCCCGCACCATGACACCAGGGGATGAACACCGGCTTGAAGCAGTAAAAGAAGGGGCTCGGCGCCACCGTCTTCCGCTCGTCGCAGCCCCTTCCATTTTCTTTCACCATCCCCAGCGCAAGGACCTCGCCGATGTCCTCTGTGCCATCCGCCACCAACAACCACTGGAGAGCCTCGCCGGCCAGGCCCTGCTGCCCAACGCCAACTTCACCCTCTCGCACCCCGCCACCTTCCGGCGCCTCTACCAGGACCTCCCCGGGGCCGTGGAGCGCACCGTGCAGATTGCCGACCGCTGCAACTTCTCCCTGGCCGAACTGCGCTACCACTATCCACGTGAAGTCGTCCCCTCCAACCAGACCCCCATCGGCCACCTCCATAACCTCACCTGGGAGGGGGCACGGGGACGCTATCCAGGGGGCCTCCCAGGGAGTGTCCGGCAATTACTCGATCACGAACTCCAACTCATCGACGAGTTGCACTACGCCAACTACTTCATCACCATGTACGACATCGTCGCCCATGCCCGTGGTTTGGGGATCCTCTGCCAGGGACGAGGTTCCGCCGCCAACTCCGCGGTCTGCTACGTACTGGGCATCACCTCCGTAGACCCGGCCCGCTCCAGTCTGCTTTTTGAACGCTTTATCTCCCGGGAACGGGATGAGCCCCCCGACATTGACGTGGACTTTGAGCACGAACGCCGCGAAGAGGTCATCCAGTATATCTACCAACGCTACGGCCGGCGGCGCGCCGCCATGGTGGCGGAATTCATCCGCTACCGCACCCGCAGCGCAATTCGTGACGTGGGCAAAGCGCTGGGCTTCTCGCTCCCCCAGGTGACCCGCCTCTCCAACCTCGCCGCTTCCTTTCGCCGGGACCAGGAAGACTGGTGGGAGGCCGCGGTGCGCAGCGCCGGCTTCTCCCCGGCCCACCCCCGCCTCCAGTTCTACCAATCCCTGGTGCGACGCCTGCAAGCCTTCCCCCGACACCTCTCCATTCATGTCGGCGGATTTATCATTTCGGACATTCCAGTGGACAGCCTGGTCCCCGTAGAACCCGGCCGGATGGACGACCGCACGGTCATTCAGTGGGACAAAGAGGACGTGGAAGATGCCGGCCTCTTGAAGATCGACATCCTTGGCCTGGGCATGCTCACCTGCCTGCGCAAAGCCTTTGACCTGGTGCGGGAAGGACAGGGGATAGACCTCGATCTGGCAACCATCCCCGCCGGGGACGACGCGACCTATCGTATGATCAGAGCCGCCGATACCGTGGGCGTCTTCCAAATTGAATCCCGCGCCCAGATGAGCATGCTACCCCGCCTGCGCCCGGCCAACTTCTATGATCTTGTAGTGGAAATCGCCATCGTCCGGCCCGGACCCATCCAAGGTAAGATGGTGCATCCCTATCTGCGGCGACGCCAGGGCCTGGAACCAGTCACCTATCCACTCCCCGAACTGGAACCCGTGCTGGGACGCACCTTCGGCGTCCCCCTCTTCCAGGAGCAGGTCATGAAGCTGGCCATGGTGGCCGGCGGATTCACCGGTGGCGAGGCGGACCAGCTGCGGCGAGCCATGGGTACCTGGCGCTCCAATGGGCGCCTTGACGGCCTCCTCGACAAGCTCATCAAGCAGATGGAGGACCGCGGCCTGGCCCCCGACTATGCACGCCAGATATCCGACCAGATCCGGGGCTTCGGGGAGTACGGCTTCCCGGAATCGCATGCGGCCTCCTTTGCTCTGTTGGCCTATGCCTCATCCTATCTCAAATGCCACCACCCGGCCTTCTTTGCAGCCGCGCTCATCAACTCCCAACCCATGGGTTTCTACTCCCCGGCGTCCATCGTCGAGGATGCCCGTCGCCACGAGGTTCCAATCCTCCCCATCTGCATCAATGCCAGCTGCTGGGATTGTTCAGTGGAGATTACTCCTGGCGACTCCCACCTCTTGCCGACATCCACGCATCCACCTCCCGCCTCACCAGCTGCCGGTGCAGCCCGGTCCCCCGCCGGCTGCACCGGCACCTCCCTTCCCGCGCTCCGCATCGGCTTGCGTCTCGTACGCGGCCTGCCGCGGGAAGTGGCCGAGAAACTCCTCGACGAGCGCAGCAGCCACGGCCCCTTCGACAACCTCGAAACACTCATCCAGCGCACTCGGGTCCCCACCCACGTACTGCTCAAATTGGCCCTGGCCGGAGCCCTGGCCGGGTTTGGCCTCGAGCGACGTGCCGCGCTCTGGGCAGTGCTCTCCCTGGGACAGGCCCACGAAGCGCTCTTTGCCGGACACCCCATCTTTACCCCACCGGCCGACCAGTCGGCGCTCAACCCCTGGGAAGTCGTCCTGGCCGACGTCGATGCCACCAGCGTCTTCCTCTCCCAACACCCCTTTGAACTGGTCTATCCGCGCTTGAAAACACGACGCAACTTCTGCACTGCTGAGCAACTCAAGGAGGCCCAACACGGCCGCCGCATTCTCGTGGGCGGACTGTCGGTAATCAAGCAGCGCCCCCCCACCGCAGGAGGAGTGCTCTTCATGACCCTGGAAGACCACACCGGCTTCCATAATCTGGTCATCTACCGCCAGACCTTTCAGCGCTATCGCCAGGCAATCCTGGAAGAACCGGTGCTACTGGTCCAAGGCATCCTCGAAAAGGCCGATGGCGTGCTCAATATCAAGGTCGAGAAAGTAACGGGAATCCACATGGAGTTTGAACGAGAGAGGATTCAAATGCGGGAATTCAGATAGACCGAGGCAAACATCGACTAAGGCGTCGCACACATCCCACCAACACAAGTCGCGGCCCCAGGATAAATACCCTGACAATCAGTGTCGTAGCTGCAACAGATACCCGGAGCAGCGCCACCGGGCATGTCGGTAAGCACCACATCGTCAACGTTCCAACTCGACATGGTGAAGACGCCACCCGAGCCAATCTTGAAGCCAAAGCGAACCTGGAAGACACTGCTCTTGTGCGCCGTCACGTTGTAGTCCAGGAATTGCCACGAACTATCCTGAACCCCCGGGGACCCACCGCTCTCCCAGATACGCTTCCACGCAGACCCGTTGTAGACGTCGACGGCGTTAACCATATAGGAAGCATAGTCGCTGTTCAGGAAACGCCAGAAATAGAGATGCAGATTGGTTGCGCTCAGCGTGTCAATCACCGGCGAGGTCGCCCAATAGAAATCGTGCAGCATGGTGGAGGCATTGCCGCCGACTACCAAGCCAATAAGATAGTTGTCATCCGACCCGGTGTGGTCAGACGCGGGGTCAGGATTCCCCGTGGACTGACCCGATGAAGTCTGCGCGGTGTCACGCTCCCACTCCGTGCCGAACTGCCACCCCTTGTCCGTGGAGAAGTCGTCCCGGAAGATCACGCTGAGGCAGCAACCCTCAACCCCGGTAGGCTCATAGACACAGCCTCCTTCCACGCAAGAGTCGATGGTGCACACGTCGTCGAAGTCGTCGCACTCCTCGTCGGAGTAACAGCAGATATTTATATTCTGGCACAAATTCTCGGTGCACTTGTCGGTGGTGCAATCATCGTCGTCATTGCAATCGACATCCTGGAGACAGCAGCCGTCGATCCACTCGCCTCCACACTCGCCAAGCAGACAAACATCACCCGCCGTGCAATTGTTTAGATCATCGCACTCGGCCCCCTGAGGGATGTTAGGATAGTAGCAACCATTTTGCGGATGGCACTCATCGTAAGTGCAGTTGTTGCCATCACTGCAAACCACCGGGTCGCCACCACAGGACCCCTCGATGCAATGGTCGCTCTTGGTGCACTTGTCCGCATCATCGCAAGGGATGGTGTTGAACGGGAAGTAGCACGAAGAGTCATCAGGATTACAGATACTGTCCGTACAGGGATTCCCGTCGTCACAGTCGGCATTGGCCTCGCAACAACCCGGAGCTTGCGATGGCGGATGGAGGCAAATGCCTGACTCATCGCAGACATCCAACGTGCAGACATTGTCGTCGTCGCAGTCGGCCTCGACGTAGCAGCAGTAGGGTGGGGCGATGGTGAGCGGCGCGCAGATGTTGTCCTTGCAGGCATCAAGAGTGCATGGATCCGTATCCAGGCAGTCCCCCAGATTCATGCAGCAATCTTCAACGAAGACGTACTCGCAAACACCATCAGCGCAGGTATCAACAGTGCAGACCTGCCCGTCGTTGCACTCAACCTTGGTGATGCAACCATCGTCGGGACAGAGTTCCCACATCTCGAAGTCGTCGATGTATATGCCCTCGTAAGCGTTGTCGTGCCCATCGATGGAGTCGAAAACCAGACGAATCTTGATGGTCTTGCCACGAAAGGCTTTCAGGTCAACGAGCTTCGCCTTCCACTTCTTCATCTGGGTCATGGGCTCTTTGCCAAAGACCGGCACCATCCCGTCCTCACTGATAACAAAGACGGTGAAAGTATCGTAACTCACGGACTGCTCAACATTCATCCATACCCAGAACCGGAGTTCAGAAGCGGCCTTGGAGGAGAGCACAAAGGGTAGCGTCTCGGCAAAAACTCTGAGCCGTCCATCGAAGTCATAGTTATCCGATTCGATGCTACCGAAATAGAGGCTCGACTCGCCACCATGGGCCCGCTTCGAGGAAATCTGCCAGGTGGCCGTGGAGTCCTCGGGGGAAAACTCCGGGACGATAGTCCAGTTCAAGGATTCCTCGAACCCCTGGGCCGAGAGCAGTGCTCCCGGGCAACAGTCGGGAATTGGCTCATGCGCACAGCCGGTACCCGGCAGGCAGCTGTCCCAGGAGCACGGATTACCATCATCGCACTCCTCAATATCGTGAATGCACTGGCCACTGGCCGGATCGCACCAATCATCGGTGCACTTATTACCGTCGCCGCAGTTCTTGGCCTGGTGCAGGCAACCGCCGGCGACACACTTGTCGACAGTGCAATAGTCGCCATCCTCGCAGTCAGCTGCCTCGACACAAACTGGCGAGATTTCGGGGGCCAGGTCAACCACGTCGACGATCTCCAACACTGCGTCCACCGCCTCCCCACCCAGATCGAGGGATAGATCCGCGGTGAGGTCAACCACAACATCGAGGTCGGGACCAGCATCGCCTCCATTGAGGTCAGAAATCCCCGCCTCAGCAGCATCATAGAGAGCCGTCTCCACCTCAGCGCCGGTCCCGTCAGAGGACCCCGACTCACCGCTACAGCCAGCAATAACACCTGTGAGCGCTCCTGCCACCAACGCCATTCTCAGCCAACATGTCATCCTGCCAACCTCTACAGTGATTATTGTCCGATGGGTGCCAAAGCGCCTCACGATGCCGCAAACTCAAGATGCAGGCAAGCCGGATTCTCGCAGCGATACGCCCGCACTCGCAATGAGTTGCGGGGCGTCACCATGATCTCGGCTTTGCTGCCAAACG
>CALGBT010000406.1 GCA_937884235.1 uncultured Pseudomonadota bacterium | reverse complement strand
GGGGGCAATACCGAGAGCAGCGCCCCCCGCACTGCCTCAAGATACTCGCCACTGACCACTACCACCGCGCCATCGACGGTATCCAGTGCCAGCCGGGTTGGGAAGCAGACGAGAGGCCGACCAAGCACCGGTGCGAGCATCTTCGTCGTGGGTACACGCATGCGGACGCCACGCCCGCCAGCCATGACAATTGCGGCAACGTTTTTCATGAAGGAAACCTGTCTTTGCATTGAGCGGAGCCCAGGTCTGGCCCGAAGTCCGCCGAGGTTTGCCACATCATTCGCTAAGGTAGTTCGACCTTGATGTAGGAATCTGACTTGCCCCAGTCCTTGAGCTGCTGGCCGGTGAAGTCATAGTACTGCGTCTCTTCGACATCCATGAGCCACTCATCACCGCTCCAGCCACCATCATAGTCACGCACCTGGATACCGAAGTATGCGGCCCCAGGGAAGGCAAAGCCGTAGAAGAAATTGCGGCCGCCCAGCTCGGTCTGCAGATTGAGCAGGGTTCCCTCCGGCACATCATTCTTGTACCAGTTATTGGTCAGGCCCTCGAAGTTGCTCAACACCAGGTTCTCGTAGCCCGCGCCATCAGCCAGGTAGAGGTTGATGTAGGGGTCCGCTTCGCCATCGAGGAAGCCGCCTCCCGCCTTGACCATGAGGTCGACGACGGTGACCTTGACGACATAGGGGTTGTAAACGTAGGTGAAAGAGAAACTCCCCCAACCACTGAGGAAATGCCGGCGAACCAGGTCGGCCGGGTTCCACAGGAACTCCCCTTCCGGGTCGAGGGGGAAGCTGGAGTCATACAGGCGCCACGGGGCCAACGACTTGTAGTTGGTGTCGGTGGTGTAGTTGAAGTGGCCAAACTTGTCAAAGAGCTTGCCAGCCCCGATATCGTTGCGCTTGGGCCACAGCGTATCGTTGAGCGCACCCATTACATAGTAGACTTCGTCATTGTCCTGCAGGGGAGTCTCCCCCACATTGCCGAAGCGGTAGACAACTCCATCCTGCCCCGGGAATCCGTCCTGGTCCCAATTGGAGACATTGTTCCACAGGTAGTCGTCACCCCAGATGCCGTGGTCCTGACTATGGACGTAAACTACGGGGTGGTGATCCGTGGGGAAGTCGAGGTCCCAGTTGATCTGCCCGTCAATGGTGGCGCTCCCCCACAGGTCGGAATCATCGGGAGCATACTGGAAGTAGGTATCTTCGGTGATGGTTTCCATGAGCACCGGAGTACCGTACTGGGAGCCATCCTGCTCGACGACCACCAGCACGCCGCGCATGGTGTTTTCATACTTGGAACCCAGCAGCCAACTCGTCCATCGCTTCGGGAAGAAGACGTAGTAGCCCAGATACCAGTGGGTCGAGGTCTTGACGAAGCTGTAGTACACCGTCGCTTTGGCACCGCCGGCCGCCAGATTAGCGGCGTTGTTGGCGCTGTTCCAGTCGCCATCAAAGTTTACCGCGCGAATCAGGTCGAGTCCCTTGCCGCCGGTATCGGTGTCAACGTAGAAAGTCGGTGCGTACCACTCCC
>CALGBT010000405.1 GCA_937884235.1 uncultured Pseudomonadota bacterium | reverse complement strand
CCCTCTTTCCCGACCATTATAGAGCCCCCCCCCTCCGTGACAACATAAAAGACGCGCGTTAATTGTTGCCTGCGCGCGATTGGCCGCTACACTGAGAGCAAATGGAGGTCCTGATAGATGCGTGCCGTCTGGTCACTGCTGCTGACTCTGCTCCTCTCAAGTTCCGCCCTGGCCCAGGACAAAATGAGCCGGGAGGACAAGGCTGCCATTCTCTTCTCCAACCGCTTCTCTTTCACTGACGATGGTGAACCGGTCCTCTCAGTGGGCATCATGGATCAACAGAAGACCATCACTGTGAGCAGTAAGGCGGGATTGGTGGTCCATCCTTCTGGACCCGACGGACCGTCAGTAACCCTTGCTGGAAATCGCAAGTGGGCTTTCCGGGTCAAGCAGTCAACTCCCGCCGGGCTGGCCTGGCGAGCCGTTCTGGACACAGTTCCCACCAAGGACTTCAAGCGGGTCAAGGAGTCCAGTTCCAGTTGGGACCAGCAGGGCTACAAGACTGTTCGCCTGGAGTTGGGCACTCTCTTCAGCTTCCAGGGAACAGTCTTTGACTCCCGAGAAACTCTGTTGTGCGCGGCGCAGCTCTTTCAAACCCGGAAGGCAGCTCAAGAGTTCCTCGAAGCACTGCCTGGCGGCATCAATGATGGCCAACGAGTCACCGAAGTTCTCGACTCTCGCCCCGAGGGCCGGGTCATTCTGGAAGAACGGGAGACGGGCATCTCCATCGAGGCCCGCAACGCCATCTGGTTTGAGCCCTTGGACAGCTCCCTCATCGTCCAAGATGTCGAGTACGCACGCGGTTTCCCATGGCACGGCCATCAAACCCGCTCCTACGGAGGCAGCTTCTACGTCGCGGTGGACAAGACCGGGCAGCTGGCCATTGCCAACGTGCTGCCGGCAGAGACCATGCTCCGTGGCCTGGTACCCGCCGAGATCTACCCGGACGCGCCAGACGCAGCCCTCCAAGCGCAAGCCATCTCCGCACGTAACGAGCTCTACTCCAAGATCGGCCACCGCCATCTCGCCGACCCGTACCTCATCTGTTCAGAACAGGATTGCCAGGTCTACAAGGGGCAAGGGGCCGAGAAGAAGCGTACCAACCGCGCCGTCCAGGAGACCCGCGGCAAGGTTATCTTCGACGAGAACGGAAAGCTCGCCGACATCCGGTATTCTTCAACTTGCGGCGGTCATACCGAGGACGGGAATGAAGCCTGGGCCGGGGTTACTAGCCCCAACCTGAGGGGACGATTTGACACCGAAGAAGGGGCCCGAACCCCCATGACCGAGGCCGAGGTTGAGCAGTTCCTCACCAATCCTCCGACGACCTACTGCGGACGCTCCACCAGATCACGCTCCACCTTCCGGTGGACGCAAAAACTCCCGGCCAAAGAACTCAACGAGTTGGTTGCCAAGAAGCATCAAGTAGGGCCCGTGCAGAGTCTTGAAGTCCTCCATCGCGGCGTTTCCGGACGCGCCAACAAACTACAGGTCACGGGCAAGAAGGGGACCGCGGTGGTAGACGGCGAGTTGACCATTCGCAGGCTCTTCGGCGGACTCAAGAGCAGCCTCTTCGTCGTCAAAAAGTCCACCGACGGAGACTGGGAATTCCTGGGAGGAGGCTTTGGCCATGGGGTTGGCATGTGTCAGATCGGTGCCATGGAAATGGCCCGGGACGGGAAGAACTCCGACGCCATCCTTGAATTCTACTACAAAGGCATCTCGGTCAAGCGGATCTATTAGGCCATGAGCAGACGCTCTCAGATACCTCGGTTGACACGCAGCCCCCTCTGGCCCTTCGCTATTCTTGCCGCAATCTACCTCTTTCTCCTAACTGTATTGGTTCCCTGGTGGATGGACAACAACCTGCTCAAAGGTGACGGCGCCGGCCACCTCTTCCTCGTGGAATTCACTTCTCAGCACCTCCTCCCATTTGGGGCCGGTTGGTGCGACCGCGTCTGGGGCGGTTTCGCGGTGGGACAACTCTACCCACCACTCTTCCACATCCTCGGTGGCGCTCTGGCGAAGTTGACCGGAGCGATGGTCGCGGTGAAGATCCTGGTCACCTTGACCTGGCTGCTCATTCCCGTGGGACTCTACTTGATTGCCGGCACTCTGGCCGCAGCCTCTGACCCCGGTCGTGCCCGGCCGCTGCTTCACGGCGCCCTGCTCCTTGCCGGCTGGTGCGGACTGGCGCTGCCCTCCGAACTCTTGGGCATCAAAGAGACCCTCGGCACCAATCTCGAATCAGCTATTGGCAACGGCATGTTTCCCTCGGCAGCGGGCTGCGCCGCATGGCTGCTCTGTACCGCCGCGCTCCTCAGACGGGATCATCGTCGACCAGCAGCCATCGCGGCCCCCCTCGCCCTCACAGTCCTGCTCCACCCCGTGTGGGGATTGGTGGCAGCAGCAACATGCGCCGTTGCTGCCGCATCCGCCATCCTGACTCCCCCGCCCGGAGAGAGCCGAATTCGTGTCCTGGTGGGCTGGGGCATTGCCGGACTCCTGGCCTTTGCCTTGAGCGCCTTTTTCGCCCTTCCCTTCCTGGTCAACGCGGGGCAAGTACACACCACCCATATTCCGCTACGCTGGCCCGCAGCTCTCTGGTGGCTGGTGGCTGCCACCGCAGGGCTGGCGCTCCTCCATTGGCGGCGGCTCCCCCAGAAACTCCGGGTGGTGGCTGCCACCACCGGCCTGCTCATTACCTGCGCAGGCCTGGGTGATGCGGCGAGCCTCACCTTCCATTTCTATCGCCTCACTTTGCCAGTGTCGCTCCTGGCGCTGACTCTCCTCACCTATCTTCTTTACCAGCCATGGTCCACCACCGACGACACCCTCCGGGACAGCACTAACCCATCCCGGTTGGCAGTCCTCTTGAGGGTGGCCAACTTCCTTATGCTGCTGACCCTTGCTGCGATCTTTCACACCCAGGGACCAGTCTATCCCCGAGGGAACCCGGCTCTCTCCTCCGCCAATCTGCCAGGCATCTCACGGCT
>CALGBT010000404.1 GCA_937884235.1 uncultured Pseudomonadota bacterium | reverse complement strand
AGGATCGACGCGGAGAGTGCCTGGTAGCCATCAAACCACCACCACTTGGAGTTCTTGAAGTTGGCAGCAAAATGCATGGCAGGAACCCAGACGTCTGAGCCCTTCTCGGCCTGAACAACGACAAAGTACTCGTGGTAAGCCGAATCCTGATTGTTGCCATCCTTGAGGACACGCATCTGCCAGGAGATGGAATCCGCACCGGAAGAGACAATAACCTGCCACTTGAAGAGCGTGATGGTGTACTGCGTGGACACGGAGTGCTTGCCATTGACGTAGCCCTTGGCCTGAATGTTGGCCTTGGCCGAAAGGTCAGTGAGCTTGCCACCTTCGCTGAAGCCCAACTTGCCAGTCCCATCAACTTTGCCATCAATGTCAAAGCCCGCGGAATACGTTGAGGCCACTTCGATAGTCTGCATGGGCTCGTAAGAGTAAGTGTCAAAAGGCACGCACCAGTCCCAACGAATGCCGCCCCATGCGCCAGAAGGATCCATGTCGACCTTGAGGAGCTGGATCACATCATCGGGCCACACAATATTGCCATACCAGCCGTTTTCTTCCTTAAGGTACCAGGAGTCGACGATGTTCGGAGAGGACTTGACCTTGACAATACCAACGTAGAAGTCGGCGTTGCGAGGAATGGAGCTCTCGAACCAGTACCATTCGGAAACAACATCGACCTTGTTGCCGGTATTGGGGTCTTTGACGCCCGCGAAATGGGTGTCGCCCTGCCAGTAGCTGTAGCGCTCCCGGCCTTCGTTGTCTTCGTACGGCCCGGTGGCGATGCTCCCCACCTGAACATTCTCGCCGCCCTTGAGCAGCCGGGCACCAATATAGTTGGTCTGCGTCATGGAAGTGCCGATGCCGCCCGGTTCTTCATCGTCAGCAGCCTCAGCAACGTTTGCGTAACCGGTGAGGGTAAGCACCATGGCGAGTGTAGTAAGAATGTCGAGCAGCTTCTTCATTGTGGCCTCCATGTCAACTGGCCTCACGCTTGTGCAGATTCCATGCCAAGGGCCAGCCGCCACCACAAGTATGGGCGTAAACCGCGCCCCATCGGGCCCACCGGACTCACCCCGTGCATCCACTGGCCTCGAAACCGCCCCGGGCACTGTAAAGAACTCGACCCGCTGGCGAGAGCTGTTGGAGCCTGCCCCCCAGGGAATGGCCGTTTCCTGTGCAATGTTCGCCACTTCCGTTGGAGTCGGATTCTTTACGCAAGCGTGGTTGGAACCCTTACAGGTGAATGGCTTCTCCCAACGCCGCGGCAACAGCTTCATGGAGAGATTCGCCCAGGGTAGGGTGGGGATGGATTGACCTCAGCAGGTCCTGGGCCGTGGCCCCGACAGTTCTGCCGAGGGTGAATTCCAGGAGCAACTCCGTAGCTTCAACACCAACGATGTGGAGACCCAACAGCCGGCCCGTCGCACCATCGACGACGGCCTTCACAAAGCCGCCAGTCTCTCCAAGCACAAGCGCCTTACCGTTGGCAATCAACGGAAACTTGCCCACCAGGACTTCCGGGTAGCGCTCCCGCGCCACCATCTCCGTCAAGCCAACCGAGGCAATCTGAGGTGAGCAGTAGGTGCAGGCAGGAATGTTGTCATAGTCAATGGGGGAAACAGCCTTGCCGCAGAGGTGCTCCACAGCAACGATACCTTCAGCAGAAGCGACGTGCGCCAGACAGGGCTGCCCGATGAGATCGCCAATGGCGTAGACGTGGGGGGCGGTGGTCCGATAGCAGTTGTCAGTCTTCACCCAGCCGCCGTCGGTTTCGACCCCGGCATCCTCCAGTCCCAGACCCTCGCTGTTCGGGCGAACGCCCACCGCCATGAGCAATTTGTCCACCAGGACACTCTCGGCCACGCCCTTGCGCTCATAGGCGATGCGGATGGCATCGCCCTCCGCAGTGGCCGACTGCACCGGGGTCCCGGCAGAGACCGCAATGCCCCGCTTTTTGAACGCGCGCCCCAGTTCTTTCG
>CALGBT010000403.1 GCA_937884235.1 uncultured Pseudomonadota bacterium | reverse complement strand
AATCTGGCGGCATGGTCGTGTTTGCGCTACATGCCGTCAGTGCTGCCGCCAGAACTACCCAGTACCCTAATCTCATTTCTGTCTCCTATGCCTTTCTCCAGACCCCATCTTCAGCGCCAACTACTCACACGGACAGAAACGAACATCATCCACTCGCTGGACCCAGCCACAAGACCAGCCGCCCCAGTTGTTGTTCCGATAGATGCACTTCGAGCTACCGCTGGGGAGCCCCTGCGCGTTGGTCGCCGAGAGTCGCGGACCATCGCCATCGCCGCCACAGCCAAGCCCCTGGAAAAACTGCAGGCAGATATTGTCGCCACAGCTCTCGATGTAGTTGGCGGCCACGAGGTTGGCGCAAGTCAGCCCGGCCCCCTCGCAAACGCCCAAGCAGCTCTGTCCCCGGGGGCCGAGATACCAGGTATAGTCTCGGTAGATGACGCCGCCACCCGGGTAACACTTGCCGGTATTTTCATTGCAGGTCTCATCCTCGGCACACTCACCGCAGCTACCGCCGCACTGATCGTCACCGCACAATTTTCCGGAACACTGAGGAGTACACTCACACTCCCCGCCACTACAGGCCCACTTGCCACCACCATTGCAAGCAGTGCCGCCGGGCAAGTCGAAGTACTCGCAGCCGTCCTGCTCGTCACAGCCGTCGGCGGTACATTCGTTGTCGTCGTCACAGTCGGTTTTGGGCCCTGGAATGCAGAGCCCGTTCTTGCAAGTGTCACCATCCGTACAGGCATTGCTGTCGTCGCACGCTCCGTCGTGGGTGATGTGCACGCAACCGATATCGCCGTCGCAGCTATCGTCAGTGCAGGGGTTGGAATCGTCGCAGTTGAGGGGGGTTGTGCCGACGCATTCACCTTCGGAGCAATGGTCCTTCAGGGTGCACAGGTTACCGTCGTCACACAGGACTGGGAGTGGATGGTTGATGTTATTGCAACCAGTGACAGCGAAGCAACTATCCAAAGTGCAAACATCTCCGTCGTCACAATCGACCTGGTAGTATATACACTGGCCCGTCAGTTCGTCACATGAATCGATAGTGCATACGCTTCCATCATCGCATGTGGGGATGTACTCCCAGACCCCGACATCAGGGTCGCAGACCGGAACAGTGCAGAGGTCGTCACAATCAAAACACTCGGTCGGCTCGTGCTCGCAGCCCGCCCCAAAGCTGCATGTGTCCAAAGTGCACTTGTCATTATCATCGCAAAGATTATCACTGCCGCCGCACACTCCACCACCGCAGGTGTCATTGACAGTGCAGAAATTCCCATCATCGCACGCGGCCTCATTCAACGTGTAAACGCAGCCCTGCTCCGGGTCACAGGCATCATCAGTGCAGGGGTCGTCGTCATCGCAAGGCAGCGACACATCGCCGGCCTTGCACTCGCCACCCTGGCAAGAATCACCAAAGGTGCAGAGGTTACCGTCTTCACACGGGATACTGTTATTCTGGAAGGTACAGCCCCCGAGCCCGTCGCAAGCCTCATCGGTGCACGGATTTGAATCGTCGCATTGGACGGAATTGGGGCCTTTCTGGCATTGGCCGTCAGCACAGAAGTCACCCAGAGTGCAGCCGTCACCATCGTCACATTCGAGAACATTGGCGACGTGCTGGCACCCGAGTGCGACATCGCAACTGTCGTCGGTGCACAGGTTGCCATCGTTACAATCGGCAATTTCGCCGCTAACGCAAAGTGAGTCATCACAGACATCGCCAACTGTGCAGGTATCGTTGTCGCTGCAGGGCGCGGTATTGGTCACGTGCTGGCAACCTGAATTGGGGTCGCAGGCATCGTCGGTGCAAGGGTTACCATCGTTGCAATTGACCGCGGCGCCGTTGCCACACTCGCCTTCGGCGCAGATTTCGCCCATGGTGCACGCATCACCATCGCTGCAGGCGAAACCTTCGTGGTCAGGGACGATAGAGCAGGCTCCGGTGACGGGGTCGCAACTGGCTGCCTGACAAAACGCATTTTCCCCCGCGGGCGACGGACAAACCACCAGGGTGGCCGGGTCAACGACGCACTGATAGGGAAGCTTGGTCGTGTCGCACACCAGGGTCCCGTTGCAGGCATCGCCATCCTCCAGGGCCCCGCAATCACCATTCTCCTGGCAGGCACAATCGACGGCGTAACCGGCGCACTCCATCGCCTTACATTTGTCTGCCACAGTGCAGGGATCGCCATCGTCACAGTCGAGCAAATTGGCGACAAAGAGGCAGCCGCCGGTCTCATCGCAGGAATCGTCGGTGCAGGGAATATCGTCATCGCATGCCACCTGGCTGCCGACGCACTCCCCGGCGACACAGTGATCGGCCACGGTACAGGGATTGCCGTCCATGCACTCCCCCTGGTCCAGCGACAGATGCTGGCAGCCGTCCTCCCCGAGGCAGGCATCTTCGGTGCAAAGGTTGGCATCGTCGCAAGTTCCTTCGTCGGCCTCACCATCACAATCGTCGTCGATGCCGTTGCAAGACTCCTCTAAGGGCAGGGCCGCATCGCAATCTGAGAGCCCCTGCTCTGCGCAAATCCGTTTGCCCTGACAACTCCCCCACTCATTCGCCACCGTGCACGGCGTCCAGAGTGAGAGGTCGGCAGCAGTGGATGTACAAGGACAAATACCGGCATCGGCCACGCATTGCACGGTGTTGATGCCGTCGACGGTGACCCCCTTCTGGCACGAGAAACCCCAGGGGCAATCCTCATCAACTGAGCAACCGCCGCCGCAGAAACTCCCTTCGTCACCATATCGGACGCAGACGTCTTCGGTACCCACCGCGCTCTCGCAATCCATAGCAGTGGCGCAGGGTCGACAAAGATGCGTGAAATCGGAGATACAAATGAACACAGCATCTGGGATTGAGCCGGCCACCAGTTGGCAGGTCCAACCCGGGGGGCATTCGTCCTCGCAAGTTGCGGTGCAAACCGGCTCTCCCATGTGCTGAACGCACCAACTCGACAAGCAATCAGAGTTCTCAGCACAGGGGTCCAGGAAGCAACCCTCGCCAGGTTCGCAAGCCTGTTCCAGCGTCTCAGGGGAATTGTCAGCGGCCGGGATGTCGGGCGGGAGGAAGAGGTCGGGGGCACTGTCCACCGTGATTGTCTCAGACAGCGTCACCTCACCCGCGGCGTCTGCGACGGATGGAGTGTCGACGGTCAGGTCTGCGGTTACTTCGGATGGGGTGCTGCAAGCGGCTAGCACTGCAACACTGATGACCAACAGCCATTTCTTCATGATGCCCTCCTGCGGGCAGCAGTATAGCAGCAAGGCATTGCCTTGTCTCGACATGGTGGCCATGCCCCGGGAGGGGTCACGACACTACATGCCGCCCGAGCTGATGGTTGCCGTTGGGAACCGCCTGGGTGGTGCACAGCGGCCCCCTGCTCTGCGAGGCGACGCCTCGCTTGCCGCGGGGGGTACCACTCATTCCGTCAAACACCACATCTCGACACGACGCCCATCAACGGGTACACTCGGCGCCATGGTGAAGGTAAATGACGACCTGGAGATTCCTGACGACGAGCTTGATTTCCAGTTCGCTCGCAGCGGCGGACCGGGGGGGCAAAACGTCAACAAGGTGAATACGCGTGTGCAGTTGCGCTTCGACGTGCTGCAGTCACCCAGCCTCAACCAGTGGCAGCGAGAGACGCTGATCAACAAGCTGCGTAACCGCATCGACAAGGATGGTCGCCTGCTCATCGATGCCCATAACCATCGCACCCAGCTCGACAACCGCCATGAGGCTCTGGAGCGATTTGCGCAGATCCTGGCCCAGGCCCTGGTGGTCCAGAAGAAGCGCCATAAGACCCGGGTCTCACGCGCCGCCAAGGAGCGTCGCCTGGAGTCCAAGCGCCAGCTATCGGCCAAGAAAAAAGATCGCAGCTGGAAGCCGTAGGGAGAACCCCCCGCGAAGGGCCGGCCCAGCCGACCCGAGAGCCGGGGGCGCCGTTTGATGACGTTGCCACATCCTTGCCCCGCGCACTTGCGACCCGAGAGCCGGGGGCGCCGTTTGATGACGTTGCCACATCCTTGCCCCGCGC
>CALGBT010000402.1 GCA_937884235.1 uncultured Pseudomonadota bacterium | reverse complement strand
TCAAACGGCGGTACTATACACAGGCAGGTCAGGCGTTGCAACTGCCTGTAAGAAAGTGGTTGTTCCATTAAAAATGGTTGTCGGGTCGGGGCCCCCCCGGTAGAGTGAGGAGCGACTTGCACGCACGAGGAAGATGGACCACCGGAAAGACCACCGCAGCGGCACCGAACCGATTCTTGAGAAGGCCCTCCCCCGGAGCGTTGACGTGCGGCATCTGCGGGCGTTGCCCTCAGGCATCGCCCCGAAGGCAGAGGTACAGGACTGGGCAGAGAGATTGGCTCCGGCCTTTTACCTCGATGTCGGCAATGTCTGCAACCAGCACTGCTTGTACTGCGCGGTCCCCCGGGACAAGGCCTATCGGGCCCAGTGTCAGGATGTAGAATGGGTGGCATCGTCGGCGGTGGGACATGGTTACGATTGTGCGGCGTTGATTGGCGGTGAGCCCACCGTCTGGCCCAACTTGATACCGACCCTCAAGACCATTCGGGAGGGTGGGGTGGCCCGGGTGATTCTGGCGACCAATGGCCTGACACTGGCTGTTCCAGGGGTCTTGCAGGAGTTGGTTGCCAGCGGAGTCGATTGCGTCGGACTCTCACTGGATGATTTTGCGCCGGTCGTGCAGCGCCGTCTGACGCGGCACGAGGATAACCCTCGACTGGTGGCCGCGGCTCTGGAAAGCCTGGCTGCCAGCGACGCGGTCCATACGTACGTCTACACCGTAGTCACCGGGGCCCTCTCCGGCCGCATGGCCGAGCATGTTGCTCATTGCCTTGAGTGGGCGAACCGTTTTTGCAATCCTCCGGCATTTATCTTTGCCGGCTTGAAACCGGTGGCCACGGCTCTCCACCACTGGCCTGAATTGGCGATTTCCATGGCCGCTACCTCCCAACTTGTAGCGGAGGCCATCGCCGGTCTTGCCGGTGGAGCCGCAGTGGCCTATCGCGACATTCCGCTCTGCCAGCCAGGGTTACCACCTGCCCACAGCCTTGATCTCGCCCATGAGCAAGGTGCTATTGACCTTGCCAGTGGTTGTACCAGGCCCGCCCCGCTGGCCCGGGACCGGACCTTCGTTGCAGCCTGCCAGGGCTGCCGCTTGCGGCGGTGGTGCCCGGGCATTTATCAGGATTACGTCGCCGCATACGGGGACAAGGAGTTCCAACCAGTTGTGTAGCGTGCGCATAGTCGTTGTCGGTGGTGGGGGCTTCCTGGGAGGCCACCTATGCACCCGTTTGCGCCAGCATTATGGTGCGCAGGCCCAGTTTCGGGTGGTTGGACGCCGCGCCGGGGTGGTAGTGGACGGCCAGTATGTCTGCGGCAACCGCGGGGACCCCGCGCTGCTGCGTGAACTGGCCGCCTGGCGGCCACACCTTTGGTTCGACCTGGCGCTCTTCTCGCCGGCAGACATGGAAGCCCTCCTTGTCACCCTTGAGGGTCTGCCCGGGTTGGCTCGCGTTGTCGTCGCTGGCACCGTTGCGGAGTACGGCTTGCATCGACCTTTGCCCCGGCCTTTGGCAGAGGATTTTCCGCTGGAACCTGGAGGGAGCTATGGCCGGGACAAGGCGGCAGCATGGGAATTGGCCCGGCCGCGGCTGGCCCGAGGACTGCCACTCACGTGGGCGGTCCTGCCCCAGTTGTGGGGCCCCGGCGATCCCCATGGACGCGATGCTCTATACGCCCATCGTATTGGCGACCAGGCTCCCGTTGTCCTGCGTGGTAGCGGGCGGACGCTGATGCCCGATGGCTTCGTCGGTACCGTCGCCGCGGCGCTGACACACCTGGCCATTGGCGACGTCCAGTGGGGCCGCTACAACGTCTGCGGGGGGGCGAGCCTGACCCCTCTGACGTACCTTCGACAGGGGGCAAGGGCGCTGGGGCAAGCCGCCACTGTGCTGCATGTCGAACCGCGGTTGTGTGGACGGCTGCTCCAGCAGGCCGGTGCTCAGTTCCGTCCAGTTTTTGGCGACTACGATCTGCTCTTGGATACTACTCGGCTGCAGCGAAGCGGATTCCGGCAAGAGACGCTGGCGTCCGCCGGAATCGCCCAGACTGTGCAATGGCACGCGGCGAATCGGACCGCAGTGGCAACGGCCTTTGCTCTGGAGGAGGCGTTGCTCCAACTGGTGACTCCATACGCGCTGGAACGGGTCTACAGGTAGTTCGACGTCAGTGGCTGTCGGCTGTTGATACGGGCTGGGACTAGAGTCCGGAGGCGATCTTCCACCGGCCGTCTTCCATCACCAAATCGATGCGGTTGCGGTCTTTGGCTGTGGACCAGCCTTCGACACCACCTTCGACATATTGGCAGGTCAGTTCCCAGTTCACGAAGACACTGGCCTGAGTCCCTTTCTTCTGCACCTTCTCTACGGCGACCTTGTAGATGACCTTCTTGATGTTGTCACGCAACACCGGAAGGACTTCCTTGAGCAACTGCTCGTAGCCGTAGTCGTCTTCTGTAACACTAGTGGTCGAGGCATTCTCGAAGTACGAGCGGGCGACGATTTGAGCTAGCATCGTGGCATCACGTCCCTCGATGGCGAGCCGGTAGTTCTCCACGAGGTCAACAATCTCGCGATTCTCTGGTGTATCGGTGATCTCGGTGCCTTTGATGTAACTGGGGCCACAGGCGACAGACAACATCAGCACTGCGACCAAACCCAGAATTGCTCTCATTGCTGCCTCCACTCCAAAAATAGCGGGCCACGCTCGCCAGACAAACCCCACTATAGCCGCAAATGTTCCCGAGTCCAACTCAGAAGGTAAATGAGGCGCCGATGCCAAACTGGTAGCTGTCGGTGGCATCGTAGGCGGTGAACCCATCCTCATCGGTGATCTCCCGCCAGTAACGGGAGAAGACGCCGTAGGCATAAATGGGGCCCATAAATTGATAACGGAGCTCGGCAATCAACCAGGCGTTGTCGAGTTCGAAAAGTTCAGAGAAGCCGTCGAAGTTGCGGCGCATATAGTAAGCCGAGGCCTTGAGGCTGGCGATGACGGGCAAGTCCACCCGGAGCGTGACGTTGGCATTGTCCGGCCCCTGGTAGTCTTCGTAGATGCCTCCCAGGCCAAAGAGCCCACCCAGATTGGCGAAGAGTTCACCGTAGAAGCCGTGGCGCAGCTTCAGGCCAGTGGCCTCCTTGTAATACCAGTACTTGGGCACCGCAGGATTGGGCGAGGATTCAGAGAACTGGGGTAGCGGCAGAAAAGTGACCCGCTCGACGTCATAGAGAGTGTTGAAGTAGCTGGGTCCGTAGCGCGCCGACAGCAGGCGGTATTCCAAGCGGAGTTGGAAGGTGCTCTTCAGTGCGCTCAACTCGTTGAGGACCCCCAGATGCCAGCCGACTCCATTGCCGCCAAAGACGTTCAGGTCAGTGTATGGCGTGATGCCCAGCATCTCGTTGCGCAGTACTTCGATTTCGGCATCGATGCCCCAGAACGAGGCGGAGACCTCGGTTTCCAACTCGGAGGCATCGATGAGAGCTTGGCTGGCCGACCGGGAGGGGGCCAGGAAATCCGCGGCGAAGGTCGTCCCGACGGCCACCGTCTTGAGCATCGGGTGCGCTGTTTCGAAGAAGCTGAAGGGGCGCACATAGCCGCGCACGGCCGTCAGATTCCATTGCAGGATGTTGTTGGTCATCAACTCGACGCCGCCCTGTTCCAAATTCACCGCGGTCCAAAGGCCCGTGTAGTAGTTGTCGATGTCCAGCGAGTTGTAATAGCGACCAACGATGGTGCCGTGGCCAATAGAGGCCGATACCAACTCGCCGAGGCGCAGATAGAAGGGGTCCTTGGGCGAGCCGTACTGGAAGAAGCGCATAATGCGGGTCCAGTCAGAGAAGCTGTCCCAGTCTTCTTCCCGGTACCACTTGTCGTCTTCCGGATCCTTGTCAATGACGCGGATCTTCAGCGGGGCCTGGATGCCAAAGGAGAACTTCCCCACAGAGAAAGCGGTGCCCAGGGTCAGATTCAGGAAGTAGTCCTCCCCGAAACGGGCGAAGGAGAGTGTACCTTCAGCGCCACCCGTGACTGCGCTGCCCGGAGCCTGCAGTGGCGGGACTGCGCCCGGGGCGCTTTGCGCCAGCGCCGAGACCGGGAACGCCAGAGTCAGCGCAACCAACAGAATGAACCGCCGCATCGACAACCTCTTTCGCTTGCCAGAAGAAAGGTGCGTCTCTAGACTCTACACAATTCAGGGGGATTTGAAACTATGCTCTGCCGCATCAGCGAGATTTATGTTTGCCACCTGGGCGAGGGCACGGCGGCCGGCGAGCCCGCCACCCTGGTCCGGCTGGCGGGTTGCAATCTGCACTGCGCGTACTGCGATACTCGGTTCGCGTGCGACGGTGAGGGCGAGGAATACACGCCAGAAGAGGTTGTCGGGGAGTGCACCAAGGCCCGCCTCCACAATCTGCTATTGACTGGAGGGGAGCCGCTGCTTCAGGCCGCGGCTTGCCGGGCCATTGCAGAGCAGGCTATGGCCAGCGGGCTGCGGGTGCTGGTGGAAACCAATGGTACCGTCTCCGTGGAATCTGTTGCTGGATTGGCAGAACTTGTCGTGGACGTTAAGGCCCCCGGGGCCGGGGTGGCGTTTCCCTTTCTAGAAGACAACCTGAAATGGCTCCAGCCCGGTGACCAGTTGAAGTTCGTGCTCACCTCACGGCAGGACTACGAGTGGGCGTGCGCTTTTGTGGCCAGCCATTCCCTGCCAATCGCCTCAAGCAACATCCTCTTCTCACCTGCGACAGGCGAGATCTCCCCCCAAGCATTGTCCGTCTGGATGCTGGCCGACCGACTGCCCTATCGCTTCCATCTCCAACTCCACAAAGCAGTCTGGGGCGATCGCCGCGGCGTCTGAGCTTCCGCACTCGGCAACAGCGGCACCTACTGCGGCCGCGCAGCGAGCTGTGGGCCGCGCGTGGCACCGACCATAACCATTCTGTGCCGGGGCTGGTTGCAGCGGCGATGGGCGTAGGGTAGAATGGCGGCTCTTTCTACCAGCAGGAGGCCGTCCATGCGAGTCACTGTCCTACTAACCATGCTCACCCTGATGGTCACCGGATGCGCCAGCGGCCCGCAACTCATGGATGCCTCTCGGGAGGAGGCCCCGGAGTGGCTCGGAAAGACTCCCTATAAGTTGGGAGGGAAACGCTACTATGTGGGCCGTGCCAATGGTGCGAACTCAGTGGACGATGCGTTGCAACTGGCGGGATCTGACGCCATTCGCTCCCTGGTGGGTGAACTTGGGGTGACGGTGAGCGAAGAATCCAAGGCCTTCCAGGAAGAGCACAACGGGGTCTTTCAGTACGATGTGCAGTTGCAGGTGCAGACCCGATCCGAGCCAGTGAAGATTCGCAACATGGTGGTCCTCGACCGCTACACCGAAACCTGGACCCGCACCCGAACCGAGACTGATGGCTGGGTCTTGATGACCATCCCGGAAGAGGACTTTCGCCGCGCCCAACGGGAGGCCGCTGCGCGGGTGCTCATCGTCTTTGAGTGCCGCGCCCAGCCGCGCTCTCTCTGCGGCGAGAAACTCCTCGATGGTGTTCGTGCTGCCCTCACCACGGCCGCGCGGCCGGTGGTTCCCCAGGTGGTTCTCGGGCCACTCAAGGAGAGTGCCCAGTCAGTTGGTATCGGCAAGAATGCCGCCTACGTACTGACGGTGAAGCTAGAAAGTGAATTTCTCTCCGAGATGGACGGGGAGTTTTATGCAAGGTCATCTGCCACCGGCGAACTGCTGGATACCGGCGACAACAAGGTCCTCAATTCAGTGGAGACCGGTCCCCTGAAAGGGGGCCACTTCAGCAAAGAGCAGGCGGTTGCAACGGCGCTGCAGGAAGCGGCCAAGAGCCTGGCCTCCCGCCTTAGCGCGCTGTAGCCACCAGGCCGAGTCGGGCAGCAAGTTCGTCACTCGCCAGTCGCCCCATCTCCTGCACCGACGGTGCGGAATCCATTTCCCGGACCAGCGATGTCGTTGTGACGTCCTGCAGGCCGCAGGCGACGATGTGGTCGAACCACCGCAAGTCCGTGGCAACGTTGATGGCAAAACCGTGGTACGTCACACGCTCTTTGAGTCGCACGCCTACCGCTCCGAGCTTTCGCTCACCCACCCAGAGCCCGGGGCGCTCCATGGAGTATGTGGCCACCAGGCCAACCCGCCAGAGGGCTGCCACCAAGGACTCCAGCAGGAGTGAGATGTAGTTGCTGAGCCCGCCCCCCAGCGCCCCCAGATTGAGGATGGGGTAGCCCACCAGTTGCCCCGGCCCATGGAAGGTCACGAGTCCGCCGCGGTCTGTTGGCACCACCTCTGCCCCCGCCCCCAACAGCTCTTCCTCGGAGCGCAGCAAAAACTCGAATCCACCCCGCTTTCCCATGGTGTAGACCGGTGGATGTTCAAGGAGCAGAAGGGTGTGGGGCAAATCCCCCGCCAGCACCCTGGCATGAGTCTCCAGTTGCAGCGCCAGGGCTTCTCGATAGGGGACCCGCCCTAGCCAGCGGGTTTCGAGTTCTAGTAGCGCTCGGTGATGAAGAACCACTCTTTCTCCCACTCAGCCCCGTTCTTCTTGCCCTTGATGTGGACCCAATACTTGGTGCCCTTTTCGAGTGGGGCATTGGCGTACATGGCGATAGTGTTGGCACCAGCGAGGCTGGCGTCGTTGGACGGGTCGACCCAGACGTGGGCCAGGTCCTGAGTGGAGCCATCTTTCCAGATGCGGTGATCTTCGGGCGCGAAATTAGCTGTGGATGACCAGGTTACTGAGATAATCGTTCCCGAAGGATAGCCGCCCTGCGGTACCGGCGGCTGTGGCGTCTCCATGCCATCAAACGAGGGGGGGATGCCGCTGCTCCCGGGCGGCGGATAGATGCCCTCCAGAACTGGTCCCATGTAAGAGTCGCCGGCCTCATTGGAGCGCCCGAAATCCATGGTGTCGATCTTCGATGAATTCTGCCAGGTGCCCGACCCGGCGGCTCCGAG
>CALGBT010000401.1 GCA_937884235.1 uncultured Pseudomonadota bacterium | reverse complement strand
ATAAACGACCGTTAACTGCCACTAGGGAATCGAATACGATGGGTCAAGTGGGACGCGCAAGCGAGAAATCCCACCAAACCGATAGATTTATTTATGCCAAAGCTAAATCGGGGCGTTCTTGGAAGCGACGAGACACTGTGTCTCACTGCAAACCGTGTCACTAGGCTCACAGAAAGATCAAGCTGTCTCACATATCATTTGGATCTAAAAGGGCTTTTGAGACAATCCTGCGCCTCGGCGGCTTGAAAGAGCTACGGCGCCTTGACGTCGTCAAGCCAGACGCCGTAAACCTCGGGGTTGGGCACCTCGGCATCCGTGTCGGCCTTCTTGGCATCGGCGGATGCATCGGCCGGGAAGATGCCGTAGACCTCAGCAATTTCAGGTTCAACGTCAACTTCCGCACTCCCGGTATCCCAGATGCCGTAGACCGCCGCATCGAGATAAATGGCATCGGCATCAGCGGGACGAATGTCCTCTTGCACATCGCCCCAGATACCATACACGGGAGCAACACTGTCGTCCTGATCGTATGTATCCATCCAGATGCCGTACAAGGTGTTGCGAGCATCCGGCTGGTCCACCTTCTTCTTCCCGGAATCGTCGCAACCAGGGGTCCCCGCCAGCGCCGCGGACACTAGCCCAACCATCAACCAACCACGTCCCTTGAGCCATCCCAGAAGCTTCATGGTCTTCCCCCGAGTTGCTTGTAGCCGCAGTGTACAGACCACCACGTTCTCCGTCAAACAGATGACGGAACATACTGCCAACAGGCTACGGCTCTTTGACGTCTTCCAGCCAGATGCCGTACATGTCGACATTAGGCTCCTCGGTGTCGGTCTCAGCGTCAGCGGAGGTATCGGTGGGGAAAATACCATACATGTCCATGACTTCCGGTTCCTCGGCCTCGTCGTTGGCCGTGTCCCAGATGCCGTAAACATCTGCCGTAGGGTCGTCCTTCTGCTCCATGGCGTCGATCCAGATGCCGTACATGTCGGCCGAGCGAATATCCTCTTCCACGTCGCCCCAGATGCCGTAGACAGGTGCGAAGTCGTCCTTCTGGTCCACAGTATCCATCCAGACGCCGTACATCTCGCTGGCATCGGGCTGATCCACTTTCTTCTTCCCGGCATCGTCGCAACCAGGGGTCCCCGCCAGCGCGGCCGAGACCAATCCCACCATCAACCAACCACGTCCCTTGAGCCATCCCAGAAACTTCATGGTTTTCCCCCGAGTTGCTTGTAGTGGCAGTGTACAGGACCGCCAAGCTCTTCGTCAAATAGATGCATGCAACCGCCTCGACAGTACTCAAAAACACCACAGGACGCACAACCCGGCCGTCCCTCTCGAGTGCGATTTCGGTATTCCTTGAAACCGTGCTGCCAGACCTCCCAGAAACGGTCCGTCTTGATATTGCCCTGGAGCAACCGCCGGCTCATACTCGGGCAACCGCAAATGGCCCCATCGTAAAGCACGCTAGCCGTTCGAATGCCCGCATCACACATAAACCCCGAGGGCCGCACGCTGAATTCGTAAGGAAAGCCCAGGTAGCCCTGCTCGGTAAAGGCGATGCGGATGGGGTAGTTGGGATCAGCCCGCCGCTCCGCCACGAAAGCCAGCAGCTTGCGAAACTGCGGACTGTCCAGATAGAGCCCCTCGTCCGCCCGCCCGATGGGATCGATAATAAAGAGCCGCCAGGTCCCCACCCCCAGGTCAAAGACAATCTTCTCCGTCTCTTCCAGGCGGTCGATGGTGCGCGGATGGATACAACTGAGCACCTCCACATGTTTCACCCCCCGGGTCCCCAGCAGATTATGGATGCCCCGGGTCGTCCGGTCGTAGGCGTTATTCCCACCGCGCAGCCAATCATGCGCATCGGGCGGGCCGTCCAAGCTGACGGCATAGTGCGGGATGCCGGCATCCACCAGCTCACGAGCCCGCTCTTCTGTGGCCAGTGTGCCGTTGGTGACGATCCCAGCCCTGAACCCATGGAAGGTGATGGCAGCACAACACTCCGCCAGATCCTTGCGCAGCAATGGCTCACCACCAGTAATTGAGAGCACGATCTTGCGGGCCATGAAGTCATCGGCAATCTGCTGGAAAGCAGCCTTCACCTCGGCAGCAGTCAGCAATCCCTCGGGAATCCTCGACCCACAACTTGACCCGCAGTGGCGGCAGGTCAGATTGCATTGAAAAGTGGCCTCCCAGAAAAGGTGCTTCAGCGGATGGTTCGCCACCAAACGGTCCCCTTTCTGGCGCCAACGATGCAGACGCGCATGGTGATCCACAAAGGAACGAATGGGGGCCAACACCTTCCTAAAACCCTTCCGAATCATAAGTCAGTTCCTCTCGAATCATACAATTCGACGGTACGACCCCACGCAATACCTGTCAACGGACGAAGGCTAGGGGCAGGTGGCAGCCCGAGGCCACGCCAATGCCTGGTGTAGACTGTCACGCTCAGCACACAACTCACCAGGACTGTTGCCTAGCTCCAGACAACGCTGCCAGGCCTCATCGTAACGCGTGCTCTCCGCACTGGCGAAAACCGAAATATTGTCTAGCAGCAACTCCATCTCAAAGACACGGTAGCGCGACCAGTCTGCCGCAGGCATCTGGCCACGGGCGATCTTCTGGCGCCAGAGCAGCAGCTCCCCCAGCGCGGCCAGATTGCCGCGCCGCAGGTAGGGGTCCAGAATCTGGTTCACGGCAGCGCGCTCGCCTGCCAGCTTCAACCCCTCCCCGTGGAGCGTCAGGCGCCGCACCAACAGGTGATGGAGTAACCGCTCCATCTGCTCGTCGTCCCATTGCGTCGTCCCTTCCGCAAAAAAGCGGATGAATTCCCGCAATTCGCCATCGGACAGCACCGCCTCGCCCAACGCCCGGGCCAGCAGCAGTCCGCTACGCTGTCGGGGCTGAAAACGCTCGTCAAGGAGGAAGAAGTCACGCATATCCTCACCCGTATAAAACGCCTTCGGGGCCGCGTATTCGACAAAGGGGAAGAAATCGTAGTTCAGCCGGCCTTCACCTGGGTACAGCTCCTTGAAACGCGCACTGGACATGACCTGCTGCGCCAGAAACTCCCGGCCATTAAGAATCGCACCACCACCCTCCCAGCCGCTGAGACTCTTCTGCACTCGCGGGCGGCGCAGCCTTTCGTCCAGAACATCCTGGGATATCGACAATGGCTGACGGGACCCCAGCAACAAGATATCCGCGTTGCGAGGGCACCACACCGTCACGTGGGGAAAAACTGACGAGTACGTATTAAGGATCGAACTCAGCACCGCCGGCGACATCTCGTAGAGATGCAGCCACTGCACCATCAAGCCATCATCCCGCAGCACCTTCAAGGCCGTTTCGAAAAACTCCACGGTCATCAGGTTGCCAATTCCTGCCATCCACGGATTGGACGGCTCAGAGATAATAACGTCATAGCGTTGCTCCTGGTTCAAAAGCAAATAGTCCCGGGCATCGCAAACCCAGAGCGTGGTCCGCTCGTCATCCAGCGGAGCCCCGCTATAGAAGTCAAAGAGTCGTGAGGCCTCTGCCACTTCCCCGGCGATCTCGATAACATCCAGATGCTGCACCGGCGACGTCAGAACCGCCCCGGCAGTGACGCCGCTGCCCAGCCCGATAACCAATGCGTTCTCGGGAGAAGGGTGCAGCAGAACGGCGAGTTGCCCCAACAACACCTGCGTACCCATGTCACCGCCAGTGGCAGCATCGGGCTTGCCGTTGATCATCATGGAGAGGTGTCCTGTCGCTTTCGCCCGCAACACCGCTACAGAGACGTCAGGGCCATCCACCTGGTAGAGCCCTTCCGTGGAGTCGAGCAAAGCACGATACTCCTCCAACGACCCGGCCAATGCGTTGCGAGTCCGATACCGCCCGCTGTTCAGAGAGGCCGGGTGCCAGACTGGCACCAACACCAGCACCAGACCCCCGACCACGAGGACCGCAGCCAAAGGAACCAGACGCACACGATTGAACGGTGCCCGCAAGGCCAGAAAGGCGGCCCCCAGCAAACCTGACCCGATCATCCCCACGAGCATCGCCCATTGCAGCCCGACAAGGCGAATGAGGAAATGGCCGACCACCATGGCGCCGACCAGGTTACCCAGCGTGTTGACCGAGAATGTCGAGCCGACTCCCGTGCCCACCAGAGTCACGCGGCGCACGCAGATGCGGCTGGCCAAGGGCAATGTCATGCCCATGAAGATGGTCGGCAACGCCATGCTGCCAAAGCAGAGGAGGACCTTGACGGCCTGATAGAAACCGAAACTCCCTTCGGTCCTCACAATCACGTGACTGAAGAGATTGAAGAAGTAGGGCAACAACTCATAGAGCGGCATCAGCAATGCCACCGAGACAAAGACCCCGAGTTCTGCGAGACCGAGCAGGAGCAAAGCGTCGCGGTCCTTGCGCATCAGCAAAGCCACAACGAAGCTGCCAATAGCAATGCCCGCAATGAAGGTCATGAGCATAATCGAAAAGGAGTACACGGAGGAACCCAGGACAAGACTCAGCAGGCGTATCCAGGAAAGCTCATAGACCATGGTCAACATGCCCGTAAAGAACATGAGGACCAGCGTCAGACGAATTTGGCGGTCGCTGTAGTTGACCTCCGGGATCACCTCTTCCTCTGGGGTGACCGCTACGCGCCCACCCGACTCACCTCTGGCCAGAGCCAGGCACGCCAGGCCGATGGCGATGTTGACCATGCCCGGCAACATGATTGACAGCTCGAGGCCGAGCGCCGGCAGCAGCACGAATCCGGCGACACCACAACCGATAACTGCCCCGAAGCTGTTAATGAAGTAGAGCCTGCCAACCCCGCTGCCAACCTCCTCCACCCGCCGCACAAAGAGCCGCGTCAACACTGGCAGAGTCCCGCCCATGAGCGTCGACGGCACCAGAATCAGGCTCGCTGACAGCGCGATGCGCAGCACCAGGTTCCAGAAGGACATGGGGTCACTGGCAGCAACCTGCAGATAGACGCCAGAGAAGGCCTCAAACAGCACCGGGAAGAGCACCGTGCTCAAACCAATGCCCAACTCCAGGGCACCGTAGAGACGCAACTCGCTGCCGCCACGGTCCCCCAAACGACCAAAGATGGAGTTGCCCAGCGCCAGACCACCCATGAAGGTAGCCAGCACCACGGCATGAGCCAACCCCGTTGCACCGATGGAGAGCTGCAGGAACTTCCCCCACACAACTTCGGCCACCAGCCCGGTAACGCCCGAAAGAAAGAACGCGGCCAACAGCAGTCCCTGCAGTCGCCTGGCAGCCTTCCCTCGCAGACCTACGTTGTCTGAAGTATGCGTATCAACCTCGCTTGAACTACGGGCAATCGAAGGCGACCAGCACGTCGTCCAGATAGACTGCATGTTCGCCGTTGGCTCCTCCGGCAACTGTGTACTGCAAGGTCACCACCGGGGACTCACCGGCCCAGGCGTAAAGGTCCACAATCTGCATGGACCACTCTGGAGAGGCCTCGCAGATCACACCGGCAAGCGCCCCGTTTACCCGCACAACTATACCCATTGTGGCGCAATCAAGTTCGTTCCAGTTGACGGTCTGATAGTGGAAGGAAAGATAGCCTCCCTCCCACGGAATGACGGGGAGAGGCGGCAGCGTCGCCACCGCACCGACGTTGGTCTTGCCCACACCTAGCGAGTGAATCCCGCCATGCACTGGCTCCGCCACGACACTCCACAACTTGCCGTTGGCCCCGGCCAGGGACCAGCCCCAGGCCAATCCATCCTCGAAGCCATCGCTGAAGACGCTGGGAGCGCAGCAATCCTCTTCTGGCGTGTTGACGCAACCATTTTCCACGCCACAGCTGTCCTCGGTGCAGGGGTTACCATCGTCACATTCCCCCTTGGACTCGCAACAGGTGGGAACGAGTTGGACATTATCGACCCACGCCGCGTGGCCATCATTGCCGGCATTGCCAACCAGATACTGGAGTTGAATCTGCACTTCCTGCCCGGCCCACGCCGACAGGTCGATGCTGGCCTGCGCCCACTCTTCCAGGGAGGGTTCGCAAGCGGAGCCGGCAAAGACTCCATTGACCCAGACGCGTATGCCCATGGTCTCGCAGTCGACCACGTTCCAATTGGCGGTCTGGTAGGCAAACTTCAGGGAGGCACCGCTCACCGGCAGAGTACCGACCGGCGGCAACGTCGCCACGGGCTGGCCGTTCCACACGGACGCGGCCAGGGAGTATGCACCGCTGAGCGCCTTGTCGCCGTTGATGGCCCACGACCACTGACCGTTGTTGGTCGAGAGACTCCAGCCTTGAGCCACACCCAGGTCGAAACTCTCGCTGTAGGTCGCAGGACCACAGCACCCCTCCGAGTTCATGTTGGAGCAGAGCCCCTCCAGGCACACGTCGTGGGTACACTCGTTGCCATCGTTGCAGCCCTCGTCACCTTCGCAGCAGACGCGCTCCACAGCAAGGTTGTCCAGGAAGAATTCGTGGTTCCAGTTGCCGCCGCTGACGATCTGGTATTTCAACTGAACATGCAGCTCCTGGCCAACCCAGGGAAGCAGGTTCACCGTCGCCGTCTGCCAGTCCGCAGCCGCCTCGCAAACCGTAGTCGCCAGGGCGCCATTGACGTAGATGCGCAAACCGTCGGAAGCGCAATTGGTGGCGAGCCAGTTAACCGTCTTGTAGCGGAAACTGAGCTGCCCGCCGTTCACCGGCAAGTCACCCAGTGGCGGCAGCGTAGCCACGGCCCCATTGCTCGCCTGGCCAGCGTGCAACGAATACGGTGCACTGTCAGCTTGCGCAGTGGTCAGATCCCAGAATAGCTTGTTGTCCTGCGACAGGCTCCAGCCTGGCAGGGCACCGAGGTCGAAACTCTGCGCAAAAACCGTCGGCTCGCAACAGTCGGCAACAGCTTCGTAAATGCAGCCGCCCCAGTTGCCGCAGCTATCCGCGGTGCAGGGCTTGCCATCGTCACACTCCTCGTCCTTGT
>CALGBT010000400.1 GCA_937884235.1 uncultured Pseudomonadota bacterium | reverse complement strand
GGCCATGAGGTGGTACCCAACGATATCGTCTTGGGTGACGGTCACCAATGGATGGTCCTCTCGGGGCCCAACGCCGGCGGGAAGTCAGTGGCCCTCAAGACCTGTGGCCTCTGTCTGCTCATGGCTCGGGCAGGCCTGCAGATTCCCGCCTCGGCCGACAGCCGAGTTCCCATCCTGGGCGGCCTCCACGCCCTGCCCGGGGATCTCGAAGACGTCGATGCCAATCTCTCCACCTTTACTGGCCACCTTCAAGCCCTCAACCAGGCACTCGCAACCGCCGGTCCCGGGCATCTGGTCCTCGTCGACGAGATCACCGTGGGCACCGAGCCCGACCAGGGCTCAGCCCTGGGAGCAGCATTCCTCTCCGGGCTGGCGGATACTGGCACCATGGGCATCGTCGCCACCCACTACGAACGACTCAAGGCCCTCGCCCTGGGAGACCAGCGTTTCGCCAACGGGGCCATGGGCATGGATTGGCAGAATCTGGCACCAACTTACACACTGCAAATTGGCAGCCCGGGGTCTTCACGCACCTTCGAGATGGCGCGCCGTTTCAACGTGCCAGAGCAGATCATTCACCAGGCCCAGGAGATCCTCCAGGGGCGAGGCGGGGGCCTGCTGGAAGAAGCATTGAAGAAGTTGGACGACCGCTCCCGAGAACTCCAAGAGGCAACCCGTAGTCAACAAGAGATGACTCTGGCGGCAGACCAACTCCTGAAACGACGGCATCTGGCCATGGAGCAACTCAAGAAACACGCCGACCGCATCACCGCCCGCAAGGTCAACGACTCCATGGCCGATGTCGACGAGGCGCTGGTACTCGTCTCCTTTCTCGTTGCCCAGCTACAGACCGGCAAACCCGACCACAAGGATCTGGATATGAAACGACGCACCCTCAAAGAGGTCAAGGCCCGCCTCGAAAAGAAGGCCCAGGAATTGACTGACGACGAGGCCGCCAGAGAGCTCATGCAAGGCCCGCCAGCTGACCTGGTGGTGGGCGGTGACGTGCTGGTCAAGAAGTTCCGCAAAAAGGCCACCGTGGTGCAACTGCATGACAAAGAACAGGCGGCGACCTTGCAGATGGGCCCCATGCGCCTGCGGCTACCCTACAAAGACATCGTGCCCATGGCCAGCGAACCCAAGAAAGAACCGACCCGTCGACTTGAGGCCGCCTCGCCCCCCATCTCCGAATTCCGCGTCGACCTGCGCGGCCTCTCGGCCGAAGAGGCCATCAACAAAATGGAGAAGGCCCTCGACCAAGCCATGTTCACCGCCGGGGCCATGCTCACCATCGTCCATGGCCACGGCACGGGAAAGCTCAAAGAAGCCGTCCGCAAATACCTCAAAAGCAGCGCCTACCCGGTGGAGTTCAAACCCGGAGAGCGTGAAGACGGCGGCGATGGCGTCACCCTGGTCGAATTCAAATAACCCAGCACCTTGCGTCAGCATGGTGCCCCTCTAACTTGCCCAAACGTTTCATCATCACTAGTTTTTCCGCAACGAGAGGGATGACATGAAACACAACCGACGGAAGTTTCTCCATACAGCCGGTGGTATCGTGGTTGTTTTGGGCGGAGGCATGATCGGACTCCCGCTGGGCTGTAAGTCCGGCGGCACCGGACTCGACCCACTGGATGGAGCAGGGGAGAATGACCTCTACTCCCCCGAAGACCTCCGGCGCATCAGCGAGCTGACCCCCGAAGAGCTGGCCAACCTGCCCGAAGCAACCCCCGAAGAGGTCACCGAGTTCATGGAACAGGTGGACGCGCAGGCAGAGATACACAAGGATTCGCTGGTGGATGACGCGGGCAACTCCAAGGTACCGCCCGGACAATCCGTCGTCGAAGTCCAGCCGGTCATGGCTTACAACAACGCCCCCAGAAATCTGGACGAGTGGCGCTTCACAGTCACCGGAGAAGTTGAAAACGAACTGGAGTTTACCTGGGAGCAATGGCAGCAACTCCCCCACGTTGACATCATCGCCTCTTTCAGTTGCGTAACCGCGTGGACCATGCTCGACGTTCCGTGGGGCGGCGTGCGGCCGAAAACACTCTTCGAGCTTGCTGGCGTGAAGCCCACAGCAAAGCACCTCATCACCCAGTGCGAGCACGACTACTTCACCAACCTCTTCATCGAGGCATTCTACAAGGACAACGTGCTCTTCGCCGACAAGTACTTCGGTAACCCCCTGCCTAACAACTACGGGGGGCCAGTGCGGGGCATGATCTCTGATCATTATGGCTACAAGTCAGGCAAGTGGGTGACCGGCATCCGCATCGTCGAAGTGGACGAAAAGGGTTACTGGGAAACCAAAGGCTACTCCAACACCGCCGATATCTGGACCGAAGACCGCTATTCGTAGAGTTTCCTAGAAGACCGACAGGTCCAGTCTTTCAGCCACCATCTCCGCCAACAAGCGGTGCTTCTCGGTATCCGCAGAGGTTATCAAGGGCTCCATATCATCAATCAGCTTCGCCACTGCAAACGTATCCCCCGGCACCATCAGGAGAGGCACGTGGTTTTCCTGGGCCTTGGCCACGATATTACTGGGCGGCAGAATGTTGTTGGTGAGCACAATACCCGCGGTGCTCGATACCAGGGAGGCCAAGATGAGATCCGAACGGTCACCGCTGGTGATAATCAGCTTCCCTGCTTCTTTGAAGGCCGGGTCCCGCAACACCGCGTCGGCGCTGGAAGCGCCCACGAAGTAGCGGCGTACAACCTGGTCCATATGCTCTTCGCCGGCAATCACTTTGGCAAAGAGACGATCGGCCAGGAAACGGACTGATGTCGTGGTCAGCTCCGACTTGTACGGCAGTACTCCCAGCACCCGCACCCCCAACTTCAACAACTCGGGGAGATGGGTCAACTCGAAGTCCTCCGGGTCACTGACCTTGTTCGCGATGACTCCCAACAATTCAACTCCCTGGGTATCCACGTAGCGCCTCAGATACATGATGTCATCGACGACGGCATCGTCCCCCCCACCAGCCACTACCAGCAACTTCCCGCCAACCGCACGCGCAATTTGCACCGGATTCAGGTGCACTGAAGTACCGTGCCGAAGTTGTGACCCGCTCTCTATCAACAAGTGGTCCCGGCCCTCACCTACCGTCGCCACCAACTCCCGCAAACGGGCCTCCATCTGCTCCTGGCTATACGTGAAGCGCAGTTTGCCCTGGTCGAAGCCAATAGAGAGGCCTTCGACGGCGTTCCCGTTGCCCATGGCCGCGGTAACTACCGCCGAATCAAAATCCCACAGACGCTTCTTGCGATAAAGGAGCCGATCTCCCAGCGGCTTGATGTAGCCCAACTTCTTGTCCAGTGTCAGAGCCAGACCGACAATCAACCCGGTCTTCCCGGCGCTACTGGTCGTCGATGCGACAACGATATTTGCCATGGTCAGATACCTCGTGCCTTCGCCAGCCCCGACGATGACGGAGTGGGGGCCATTGTCTGCTCCTGTTCAGTCAGCAAGATCCGCACATCCAGGGCCTTCACCCCATCGCCCCGAGCATACACGACCACCGGGTTGAGTTCGATGTCTGATATGTCGGGACACTCCCGCACCAGCGTCCCCATCTTGATGACAGTCTCGATAACCGCTTCGATGTCCTTGCGCTTCTCACCCCGCACCCCGAGTAGCAGAGGGTAGGAGCGGATCTCTTCCACCATTCGCCAGACCTCCGCCCGGTCGAGGGGAAAAGCCCGGAAGGATACGTCTTTCATAACTTCCACATAGATTCCACCAAGGCCGAACATCACCACCGGTCCAAAGACCCGGTCACGCCTCGCCCCAACAATAACCTCGGTCTGGCGGTCCAGCATTTCAGAGATCTCTACCCCTGTGATCTTGGCGTTGGGCTTGTACTGCCGCGCCCGATGCATCACGGCCTGATAGGCATCTGCAACCTCGTCCCTGTCCTCCAGGCCGAGGGCGACACCACCTGCGTCAGACTTGTGAATAATGTCCTTGGAGACGATCTTCATTACCACCGGGTAGCCCACCTGCGCAGACAGCTCCAACGCTTCGCTCAGGTTCCGAGCAATGCCGCTGCGGGGCATGGGCATTCTCACCGCCTCCATCACCACGGCCGACTCACCGGGCAGCAGGAACTGTCGTCCATCGGCTCGGGCGCTGGCGATGGCCTGTTGCACCGCCCCCAAGTCAATTGGCGCTCCCACTGCCGACGCCGACTCCTTGAGCAGATGTCGTTTGACCCGGTACGCAGCCCCCAGGCAGGAAACCGCATCGTAGACGTCATCGAAGACCGAAACCGCGTCTTGCCGCAAGGAGCGGATGGCGGCATCAATCTTCTCACCACCAATGATAGAAAAGATAATGGGCTTGCCCGCCATCCGATAGTCGTGGTGGTTGGTGCGAATCATCCGGGTCAGAGAATCCACGTCAAAAAGCGCGGTCTCACAGTAGAGCGCCATCACCGCGTGAATATCGGGGTTCACCAACGCCGCCGCAAGCGCCCGATTATAGTCCTCACCCGAGGCCTGCCCAGTGATGTCCACCGGGTTCTTCGTCGAACCAAATGCCGGCGTCACCGGGCCAAACGTCTCCTTGAGGGTCGCAACGTCGTCATACAACTCAATGCCGAACTTCTCGCAGGCATCAGTAGCCAGCACACCGATACCGCCGCCGTTGGTGACGATGACGCCATTGTCTCCTGCGGGTAGCGCCGCCTGGGCCAAGTACTTGCACCAATTGAAGGCCTCAGCCAGACTCTCCGCCCGGAGCACTCCGCACTGCCGCATAATGGCATCGAAGACGCTATCTGCCCCGGCCAGCGAACCGGTGTGCGAGGCCGCGGCAATCGCCCCGCGCGCTGAGCGACCGGACTTGATGACAATAACCGGTTTTACTTTGGTGGCAGCCCTGAGAGCACCTATCAGGCGCTCGCCGTCCTGGACTCCCTCAATGTACATCATGACAATCTCGGTCTCCTCCTGAGCCACTAAGGGTCTGCGGCGAAATAACTTGCTTATTTGCCCAATGAGATCATCATTGCG
>CALGBT010000399.1 GCA_937884235.1 uncultured Pseudomonadota bacterium | reverse complement strand
ACGTGCCGGAGGGAATCAAGACGTTGCTCCTGCTCATCGGATAGGTCTTCAAATCGCTTGCGGACATGGTTGGCCAGGGTGTGGTCATCTGTGACCTGCCAGAGGGAGCCCGCCGACAAACAATAGCAACGGCTGTCGCCAACGTGGGCGACATAAACCTTCTCTTCGGCGAAAAGAACACAGACGATGGTTGTCCCCATGCCCGCCAGTTCCGGACGATTGCCAACCTCGGCGGCGATGCAACGATGAGCGTACTGAATGGCGCTGACCAGACGACTGGCGCTGACGTCATTCAGATCGAGTTCCTCGTCCGCTGCCACATGGGGCCACGTAACTTCTGACTCAACTCCGGTTAGCGTGAAGAAATCTTCCAATGCCCGGACGGCAATCTGACTGGCAATATCGCCACCGCCATGGCCACCCATGCCGTCCGCGACCACAGCCAGACTCTCGCCGGCAAGACACAACCAGCTATCTTCATTGCGTTTTCGACGTTTGCCAACGTCGGTCGCACCCTCTATTCGAACTCGCACCGCAACCTCCGGGCAGGGAAGCTACCACCTCCCAGCCTGCAGTTCAACGCGATTTTCGTCTTTTTGCACTGGCTCTGCCGCTGGGCGCAGCCCCGGCCTGGTTCTTGAGCACTGGCCCCCACCCTCGGCAATGTCATCCCCAACGGCGGTTTGCCGCCGGAGGGGTCTCTGCGTGTCCGGCAATGCTGCAGAAGAGACAGGGTGGTGCCAAGGGGTCCCTCGCCGGCCACGGGCCGGCCGCGGGATGACCGGTGGGCAAGTGGGGGCGTTGCGGAGACCCGCGGGATGTGCTCTACTTGACTATCGGGGCCGGCATCGCCGACGCATGCCGCATCGGCCCAGCCAGGGCAATGGAGGTGAAATGGGTAGAGCTACCAGGAACCAACTTGTGAAGCTTTGTCTGGTATGCTTTTGTGGCGCGCTGCCAGCATGCAATGGCGAGGAGTCAGTGGCATTTGCCCCGCCAAAGGGCGATGCCAGCCTGGAGCTCACAGCAACACATTCGGACCTGACCGACGAGAATCGTGCGGCCAGACAAGATCTGCCGCCGGACCACGAGGTGTGGGTCGACCAGCTTGATGCCGTGACGCTGGATGTGGATTTCGAAGTCCTGCCTGAGGTGGACTCCAAACTGGAAACGACTTCCCCTGACCTGACGGGGAATTCTGCCCTGGGCATCATCTCCGGCAGTTGCGGCGGGCTCTCTGAGCTTTTTGCTGCGGCTTCCCCGGCACTGGTGGTCAACACCTACGAGTTTGCTGACGCCGACGGCTTTGACCATTCGTTGCTCACAACAGGGGCAGCCAAGCGATATGAGCTGGACAACGAGGGGGGCAGTTCGCTCTGCTCGGAAGTAATGAGTATTCAACTGCTCGAAGAGTGCGACGGGGCGCTGCTTCTCAAGACCGAGACCGAGATCGACTACGCCACCGAAGGGTCCATTGCAGACTTCACAGCCACCTTGGACGGAGAGCGGATTGGTGTCTCCGTAACCAGGGCCTACAAAGGGCCCATGGGCAGTGAATACACCCTGGATGATGCCACCACTCTGCTGACCAAGAAGCTCTCGGGGCTCCACCAAGCAGCGCTCACTGTCAGTCCCGAAGATGCCTGGGACCACTCCCTGCTCCATATCTGGACTTTGCGCCCTGACTGGGTCCCCACCCTCACGGCCGCCTGGGAGTCCCTGCCTCCAGAGGCCCAGGAGACGACGGTCGTGATGGTCACCATCGAAGCAAACTCAGAGTGGATAGTGCCGGAAGCCTGTAAGCCCTAGAGCCGGATACGGGCGACGTGAATGTCTGCGGCAACATCTTCCGCAATGGCCAACTCCGTTCCCTCGAAGCGGAAACAGTATGCCGGTCGACGCTGGTGCAACTCAATGACGATACCTGGGGTCACTCCGAGGGAGGAGAGACGATGCAGACGCTCGTGGCTACGGGGCGTGATGAAAAGAATCCGGCCGCGTTCCCCTGGAGCGAGCTCGGTGAGAGGCACAACCTGGCTCTCGACAGTCGTGGAATGCATCCGACAACATGGCCCCGGCGGGATGGGGCGGCCGTGGGGGCAGACATCCGGATGACCGAGCAACGTACAGAAGGCCTCCACCATCTCGGGCTGCATGTCATGCTCCATCTGACAGCCGATATCAAACGCACGCTTGCCATCTAGCTTCAGCACCGCGTCCAGGAGGACCTCAGTCAGGCGGTGGCGGCGCACTACAACTTCTGCGGTCCGCTGCCCGGCCTCCGTCAAGTCAACTCCGGCTGAATCGTCCAGGAGGCCCTGACGCACCAATTGGGCAACGGTCTCTGGTGAGATAGGCTCTGGATGTCCGCATTCGGCGCTCCCTCGCCCCTCGGCAAAGACCAAGAGCGATTCCAACGCGTGTTCCTGCTCCGGAGTAAGCTGTCCCGGCTCCATCATCGACTCCCTGCTTGATTCGGTCCTAACCAGCAAATGTGATGCCCAGCAGGTGGCAACCATGATTGACCAACACGCCCAGCGCCAGGGCATAGGCGGTTACCACAATCATGATTGCCGTGGCCGCACCAGCACCACGCTCCTTGTACAGTACCACAGTTGCGCTGAAACATGGTGCGACGAAAGTCATGAGCAACACCGTCACCACTTGCTGGAGCGGAGTGAACAGGTCCTTGAGACGGTCCAACTCTGCGGCTCCGTTCTCCCGACGAATGAAGGTCTTGATCATGACCTGTACGGTCTCCTCCGGCAGCCCCAGGAGAGACTCAAAACCTGGCCTGACCGCTGCCGTCGTGAGGGCCAGGCCACCAACGCGCTCAAAGACGAACATCAGAAATGTGGCGAAAAGGAAGTAGGGCACCGCCTCGCGCATGAAGAGAAAGGTCTGACGCCAGGTCATCCACAAGACGTGGCGCAGGCGCGGCACGCGAAAGGGAGGCAACTCCATTATGAAATCGCCGCCTCGCCCCGGCAGCAGGCGACTGGCAAGGTTGCCAGCGAGGAGCAACTGTAGTGAGATCATCCCAAAGACCAGTAAGGTGGCGCTAAGCGGCAACCCCCCGAGGACAACCAGCATGACTCCCAGCAAGGGCGCACAAGGCACCGCCAACATCAGCAAGAAGCTGGCGATGGTGCGCTCCCGGCGCGTTTGGAGCAAGCGCGCCGTAATCAACGCCATGGTGATGCAGGAGAAGCCCATTGCCAAAGGGACAAATCCCCTGCCGTTAAGACCAACTCGCCGCAAATGCCGGTCCAGGAGCACTGACAACCGGGCCAGATATCCCGAATCCTGCAAGACCGCAAATGCCAGATAGAAGAAGAGTAGCACCAGAAAAACAACCCCTAGGGCCAGGAACAGCCCCGTAGGCAGGAGGCCGA
>CALGBT010000398.1 GCA_937884235.1 uncultured Pseudomonadota bacterium | reverse complement strand
CCATCGCGACCTTCAGATGACCAAAGAGCCGACCTTCAGAGCCATCGACGCCACTCTCGAAACCGTTGCCATTATGGCCCTGGTCTTTGGCAGCCTCAAGGTTGACCGCCAGCGTCTCCAGGCGGCGATGAGCAAAGAACTATACGCCACTCAGGAGGCCTACAAGTTGGTCACGGAAGAAGGCATGACCTTTCGTGATGCCTATGCGAAGGTGAAGGCACAACTTGTCAAGTCGTAGTCTCCGCGGCCCGCCGATGCCCGGCAATCCAGCCAATCGCCACTGAACTTACAATCAACAGCCCAGCGCCAATGAGTGCCGAAGTGTCGGGCCACTCCCGCCACACCACAAACCCCACAACCATGGAGATGAGCACCGAGACGTAGAGCAACGGACTGACCAGGGAGGCGCTGCCGAGCCGATAGCTCCAGGTGAGGCAAAGTTGCCCCGAGAGACTGAAGATTCCGAGCCCCAGCAAGCCGCCGAACTGCCACCAGGATGGCCAAACCCAACCCTGCCACAGGGCCACCGGCAGCGAAAGCAGCGCTACCGTTCCCGAGAAGTAGAGCACGATAGTCTCTGGGCGGTCAGTAATGCGCAGCTTGCGCACCCACACATATGCGAGTCCCGAGAGCACGGCCGAAAGCAGGCCAACGGATGCATTCAGATCGATGGTAGAGAGGTCCGGGGAGACGACGAGCGCCGCACCACAGAAGCCCACAACGGCAAATCCGGCGACGGCCCAGCCAGTGCGCTCGTGCAAGATCAGAAAGGCGAAGACCGCGACGAAGATGGGAGAACTCTGGTTCAGCGCCGCCGCCAGCCCGAGATCGATGTGATTAATGGCGTAGACGTAGGTCATCAAACCACCAAAACCCAGAAGAGAGCGAAACAGCAGATCCTTTCGATTGACCCCAGAGGGAATCCCTTGCCCGCGGGCCAGCAAGAATCCCGCAAGCATGACAAAGGCCACAACGCCACGAAAAAAGGCGATCTGAAAGATGGGAATGAGGGGCCCGATGAGCTTGACCAGAATGCTGAAAGCAGCAAAAGACGAAGCCGCCCCCAACATCAGCACGGCCCCTCTCAGCTCATCTTCTTTTTGCGACATCTCCCCCCCTCAGGCACAGCCGATGAACATTACTGCATGATTCGGCAAATGGGAAGCCACTGTGCAATGGATGAGGCAATTGCGCTGTTTCCCCCAAAGTGTCGCCCTGAGCGCAGCGCAGCGAAGTCCAACCGGTTGTGCGAATCGTGCTGCAAGACTACTTTGCCGCAGCCGAACCCCAGTTCATCCCGAGGAAGTGGAAGATGAAGGCATACATGTCTGCAGCCTCGGCGATGCGCTTGCTGGTGGGTTTCCCAGCACCGTGACCCGCGTTGGTCTCGATACGGATAAGAGCGGGGTTCTTGTTGCCTGCTCGGGCCTGCAATTCTGCAACGAATTTGCGCGCGTGACTCGGCACGACACGGTCGTCCGTATCTGCCGTCGTTACCATCACCGGAGGATAGTCCACCCCCTTCTTCACGTTGTGCAGAGGCGAGTATTTGTAGAGAAAGTTGAAATGCTCCGGGTTCTTCTCGGCATTGCCATACTCCGGAACCCAGTATCGCCCCACCGTGAACTTGTGGTACCGCAGCATATCGGTCACCGGCACAGCCGGTACTACTGCCGCGAAAAGGTCGGGTCGCTGCAACATACACGCACTCACCAGAAGCCCACCATTGCTGCCGCCGAGAATGGCCAGGCGCGCCGGGCGCGTGTACCCGGCGCTGATGAGATGTTCTGCTGCACCGATGAAGTCGTCGAAGACATTCTGCTTGTTCTCCAACATGCCGGCCTGGTGCCACTCCTCGCCGTATTCCGCACCGCCGCGCAAATTGACCAACGCATAGATCCCGCCGCCTTCCAGGAAGATCAGTCGCGCGGTCGAGAAGTAAGGTGTCAGGTTGATGTTGAAGCCCCCGTAACCATAGAGCAACACCGGCGTGTTTCCGTCCGGCTTGTAGCCCCTCTTCATGGTCAAGAAGATGGGCACATCGGTGCCGTCCCGGGACTTGAAAAAGATCTGCCTAGTTTCATAGGCTGTGGAATCGAAAGCGACCTTGGGTTCTCGGAAGACCGCCAAAGCCTGCGTGGCAATATCATAGCGATAGATCACCGGTGCCTGCACAAAGGACGTGAAGGTCAGGAACATCTCCGGAGACTCTTTGCGGCCGCTGAGTCCGTAGATACTGCCGAGGCCAGGCAAGGGTACCTGCTGCTCATTCGAGCCGTCCAACGCATAGGTGTAGAGAGTGTTGGTGGCGTGACTCATGGTGTTTACGACCAGGCGGCTGCCAACCATAGCAACCTCCGAGATGAC
>CALGBT010000397.1 GCA_937884235.1 uncultured Pseudomonadota bacterium | reverse complement strand
GAGCCTTGTTTGACAAAGTGGTGGAGCGGCGACTTCGCGGCCATGTCCAGGGCTCGGGACGCGGCCGGTCCAATGATGGAGAGCGACAACGGGATGTTCGCACACCTCAACCGGCGCGCCCCAGATGTGCCCGAAACAACGCTACGTTTGCATCAAGCACGTCCCCCCGCAACAACTCCCCCAGCGCTTGCTCGTAATGCTCGGCAGTCACCTCGGGTACCAGATGCTCACGAGCCAACGTCGCCAGCACCACCACGTTCTGCATGCGCGAATCCGGTAATCCGGAGTCATAGACTCGCAACAGTCTTGCGTGGCGGGCCGTCGCGATCCGTTGCACATCGGCTTTTGTGGCAGCAGCTTCCCGTCGCAAGCGAACTGCCAGTGGCTGCCAGGAGGCATCGTAGTAAACCAAAGTACCTTCCGACTTCAGGAATTCAGCCCCGCCCCGCACAGCCTCGTGCCGTTCGAGGGCAATCACCAGGTCTGCGCTGCCGGGCCTGACCAGGGGCGAATGGGCCTCGGGACCCAGCCGGAGATTTGAAACCACCGTGCCACCACGCTGTGCCAGCCCATGGGTATCAACTCCCCGCACCACATGGCCAGCCAGATCCGCCGCCCGTACCAGAGCCTCGCTGAGCAGCCCGATTCCCTGCCCGCCAACGCCAATCATATAGATATCGAACCGGTCCACGCTCATGACTTCACCTCCTCGCCCTGGGAACGAGGCCGGGGGGCCGTAATTGCCCGACTCGGGCAGGTCTGGATGCAGGAGGCATCGCCGATGCAAAGGTCGGGGTGGGTAGTTACTTTGCCCTCCACATCAATCTGGAAGGTAGGGCAGGCAAAGTCTGACACGCAGGCATATGCCAGCGAACACTTCGCCTCGCTGACGTCCACCATCTTGTCCTTGAACGTACCTGCTCGGCGCTGCTCCCGCACCTGCTTGAGCATGCACGGATGCGAAGCAATGATAACGCTCACACCATCCTCCGCCAGCGCCTCCTGGATCATGGGAACCAGCCGCTTCACCGCGTAGGCATCGGTCTGCCGGATAGAGGTTACACCCAGGCCCCGCAAGAGCGGCTCAATAGGAATAGCTGCAGTCTCACCGTTGAAGTTGTCACCGGATGCCGGATGGCCCTGGTGGCCGGTCATGGCCGTAGTACCATTCTCCATCACAATCAGGGTCAGATTATGGCGATTGAACACGGCATTGACGATCCCCGGCAAACCCGCATGGAAGAGAGTCGAATCACCGATAAAGGCCAGGACCTTGCGACTCTCGTTGAAGAGCCGCATGCCAGCCGCGGTCCCCATGCTGTGTCCCATGGAAAGCAGGACCTGCCCGACCTCGTAAGGTTCCAGGAAGCCCAGGGTGTGGCAGCCGATGTCCCCCACGGTGATGTCCTCTGCGCCAAGTGCCAGTTGCACCGCATGGAATGCAGTTCTGTGGCCACAACCGGGACACATCTGCGGCGGCCGCGGTGAACAACTCTCCACTGGCTCGACGGGCTGCGAAATCGCCAAATCGGGCCAGGTCTTGCGCAGCATTGCGGCAACTCTTGCCGGCGTGTATTCACCCATCCAGTCGTCCGGAGTGGTCTTGCCAACAATCCTGCCGCGGATGCTGCGGTCATAGGCGACAGATTTAATCTCCTGTTCGAGGAAGTCGTCCAACTCCTCCAGAATCCTGACCTCGGAGTGACCTCGCAAGAACGCTGCCACCTTGTTCGTGGCAAGGGGGTAGACGATGCCCAATACCAGGATGTCCGGGGCCCCTGGCACCCCCTCGAGCACATCCAGCACCGACCGCGCCGGCAAACCCGCGGTGATGATGCCCCGCATTGGATTGCGATTGTCGATGAACCGATTCAAGGGGCTCTTGTTGGCATACTGCCGCACCACCTCTCGATTCGCCAGCGCCTTCTCCTTCATGGGGAAGACCAGGCTGGCGATGGGGATGTAGGGACCGTTGCCCACTGCAAAGCGCGGCGAATCATCAACCGGTTTCGCCTCCCAGCCAGCGAAAGTCACTCGTTCCTTGGCGTGGCAGACGTGGGTGGTCATGCGCAACATGACTGGTCGCCCCGTCTCCTGTGAGAGCCGGGCCGCCTCTTTGTACATGTCATATGATTCCTGGGCGGAGCTGGGCTCGAAGAGGGGAGTATAGCTCAGCCGCGCATAATGCCGGTTATCCTGCTCGTTCTGGCTCGAATGCAGCGAGGGATCGTCGGCGGTGACT
>CALGBT010000396.1 GCA_937884235.1 uncultured Pseudomonadota bacterium | reverse complement strand
AGGCACCAATCCCAATTCCCGACAAAGTCAAGGTAGAGATCAAGGGCGATCTTGTCTCGGTGGCCACCGCCGACGGCAAGAAACAGATGAGCCAGGCAGTGTCCATGGTGAATGTCAAAGTAGCGGACAATCACGTGATTCTTGAAGCTGGTGATGAGTCCCGAGATGCGCGCGCTCGGCACGGTCTATACCGCACGCTGATTGCGAACATGATTGATGGCGTCACCAAGGGATGGGAGAAGCGGCTTGAGATCCATGGGGCTGGCTACAAGGCCGAGTTGCAGGGTCAGAAGCTGATGCTCACGGTGGGCTATACCTACCCGCGTGAGTTCACCATTCCCGAGGGAATTGAACTTGAATTGACCAACCCGACAACCATCGTGTTGAAGGGTATTGATAAGGCGCTGGTGGGTCAGACGGCCGCCAGCCTGCGCCATGTGCGGCCTCCCGACCCCTACCGGGGAAAGGGTATCCGTTATACCGGCGAACAGGCCGTGCGCAAGACTGCCAAGGGCAAGTAGTAGGAGGCCATCGTGGGTAAGAAAACACTGAAGAAGACGCTTGCCAGAATGAAACGGCAAGCACGCGTCCGGGCCCACATTGTTGGTACCGACGAGCGACCGCGGCTGTGCGTATTTCGCTCCAACAAGCACGTCTACGCACAGGTCATCAATGATCGTGAAGGCAGAACGCTGGCTGCGGCCAGCACCCTCTCGCCCGAATTCACCGCGCTGGAAGAAGCGAAATCCGGCAAGGACGCAGCCCTTTTTGTAGGCGAGTTGGTGGCCAAGAAGGCCATTGACGGTGGCGTTTCAGCGGTGGTCTTTGACCGCAATGGATTCATCTACCTGAAAAACGGAATCATTGCCAAGCTGGCCGAAGGTGCCAGGAAGGGCGGACTTAAGTTCTAAGAGGAGAAGGTAAATGGCTCAGAAGACCTATCAGGCATCATTTGACCCTAGTCGCGCCCCGCGGGAAGAAGAGCGTTACGTCGAGAAGGTGATCCACATCAACCGCGTCGCGAAAGTGGTCAAGGGCGGTCGACGATTCTCTTTCTCCGCAATCGTTGTCAAGGGTGACGGCGAAGGCATGGTTGGCACCGGCGTCGGCAAAGCCAACGAAGTTCCCGAAGCCATTCGCAAAGCCTCCGAGAAGGCCGAGCGAGCAATGGTAAGAGTGGCCCTCGTAAATGGCACGATTCCTCATCCCATGACCGTCAAGTATGGCGCGGCCCGGATCGTCTTTCGTCCGGCCGGGCCGGGTACCGGCGTCATTGCTGGGGGGCCGGTGCGTGCGGTGCTCGAAGCAGCAGGCGTTGAGAATATCTTGACCAAGATCATCGGGACCACGAACCCGCATAACGTTGTGCGGGCAACCATGAAAGCACTTACCACCCTCATCTCTGCCGAGTCCATGGCGCGCAAGCGTGGGAAGACGGTAGAGGAGATCTCGACGAGGTAGAGCAATGGCGAAGAAACTGAAAGTAACTTACTCGAAGAGCATTATCGGTGGCAACCAGCGACAGCGGGATACCATCCGTTCCTTCGGATTCAGCAAGCTGCACCAGTCCCGGGTGGTCGAAGACAATGCCATGTTCCGTGGCATGATCAATGTGGTCACCCACCTGGTCAAGGTGGAAGAGGTTTAATCATGAAAGAACTTAGCAACCTGACTCCCCCAGCGGGTGCCACGAAGAAGAAGAAGCGCGTTGGCCGCGGCCCCGGAAGTGGCCTCGGCAAGACCTCTGGCCGCGGCATGAACGGGCAGGGCAAGCGCAGTGGTGGCAACATTCCGCCCTACTTTGAAGGCGGCCAGATGCCACTCTACCGGCGGCTGCCGAAGCGTGGCTTCAAGAACATCTTTGCCAAGACGGTGGTGGCGGTGAACGTCAGTGTGCTTAACCGCTTCGAGGCGGGCACTATTGTCGATACCGAACTACTCAAGGCTTCGGGCCTGGTGAAGGGACGTTTCGACTCAGTCAAGTGTCTGGGCAATGGCGAGCTTGAAAAACAACTTACCGTGAAACTTGACGCTTTCTCCAAGAGTGCCATCGAGAAGATCGAAGGCAAGGGCGGCAAGGCGGAGGTCACCAGTGGCTAGCAGCATCAAAAACATCAGCAGTGTGCCTGAACTGTCCAAAAGGCTCCTTTTCACGCTGGCGATGCTTGCCGTATATCGGCTGGGCATCTTTGTCAGTGTGCCAGGGGTGGACCGCTCCATCATGGAGCAGTACATGCGTTCAGCTCGAACCGGTTTTGCGGGTCTCTTCGACCTCTTCTCCGGGGGGGCCATGTCGCAGCTTTCTATTTTCGCTTTGGGGATCATGCCCTACATCTCTGCATCTATTATCTTGCAGTTGATGGCGGTGGTGATTCCCTCCCTGGAGCGCCTGCAGAAGGAAGGCGAGCAGGGCCGGCGGAAGATCAACCAGTACACACGCTACGGCACGGTGCTGCTCTCGTTGTTTCAGGGCTTCGCCATTGCCTCCTGGCTTGAGAGCCTCTCCGGTTCGGTGGCCAAGGGCATGGTGCTGGAGGGTGGCATCGGCTTCAAGCTGCTGGCTGTGCTGGCGCTGACCACCGGAACCGCGTTCCTCATGTGGCTCGGCGAGCAGATCACCGAGCGAGGGATCGGCAACGGTATTTCACTGATCATTTTTGCTGGTATCGTTGCCAGCCTGCCCGATGCTGTGGTGCAGACCTTCAAGCTCACCACCTTCGAGGGTGGCAAGCTTGAGCCCATCACCCTGGTTATCATCGCGGTGGTGGTCATGATCGTCATTGGCGTCATCGTCTTCTTCGAGCGAGGCCAGCGCCGCATCCCGGTGCAGTATGCCAAGCGGGTGGTCGGCCGTAAGGTTTATGGTGGCCAATCGACAACGCTGCCCCTCAAGGTGAATACGGCCGGTGTTATTCCTCCCATCTTTGCTTCATCTGTGCTGATGTTCCCATCGACCTTGGGCAATCTCTTCCCCGGGGCTAGCTGGGTTGCCATCATGAACAGCAGGCTGATTCCTGGACAGCTTACCTACAACGTGATCTATGTCGCCTTGATCATCTTCTTCTGCTACTTCTACACAGCGGTTACGTTCAACCCGGTGGATGTCGCGGATAACCTTAAGAAGCAGGGTGGCTTCATTCCGGGTATCAGACCGGGCAAGCGCACCGCGGACTATATTGAACGGGTGCTCTCGCGCATTACCTTTGGTGGGGCGGTCTACATCGCGGCCGTCTGTGTTTTGCCGACCTACTTGCAAGCGGGCTTTGGGGTTCCCTTCTACTTTGGCGGCACTTCGCTGCTCATCGTAGTGGGTGTGGCCCTTGACACCGCTCAGCAGATCGAGTATCACCTGATCTCCCGAAATTACGAGGGCTTTGCGGGCGGCCGCGGACCTCGTTTGCGCGGCAGGAGAGGCTAGCTAGAATGAGAATCATCATGCTCGGTGCGCCGGGTGCTGGAAAAGGCACCCAGGCCAAGAAGATGGAGGAGTTGTATGGCCTCCCGCAAGTCTCCACCGGGGACATGCTGCGCGGTGCGCGTGCTCAGGGGACTGCCCTGGGCATCGAAGCGGCTCGCCATATGGAAGCGGGCAATCTGGTGCCTGACGAAGTTGTGTTGGGGATCGTTGCTGAGCGTCTGAAGTCGGCTGATCTGGCGAATGGGTTCATTCTTGATGGGTTCCCCCGCACGGTGCCCCAGGCCAGCGCACTTGATGAGATGCAGGTGGTCATCGATCATGTAGTCAACATCCACGTTGATGCGGATGAGCTGGTGGTTCGTCTGACCGGTCGCCTGACCTGCACCGGTTGTGGTTTCATGCACCACCGGCACTTCCTGCCACCGCAGGAGGAAGGCGTTTGTGACAAGTGTGGTGGGACGCTGACCCAGCGTTCCGATGACAACGAAGAAACAGTTCGTAACCGCTTGGCGGTTTACCAGCAGTTGACGGCCCCGCTGGTGGAGTATTATGGCGAAAGGGGGCTCCTTAGAGAAGTGGACGGCACCGGCGAATCGCCCTCGTCGGTGTTGGAAAAGGTAAAAGCGATCCTTGGAACAAGGGTCACGGAGGAGTAATGGCGAAGGAAGAAGGCATTGAGGTGGAAGGTTCTGTGGTTGAGCCGCTACCGAACGCAATGTTTCGCGTCGAGTTGGACAACGGACACCGGGTTCTGGCCCACGTTGCCGGTAAGATGCGGATGCACTTCGTCAGGATTCTCCCGGGTGATCGGGTGAAGTTGGAACTTTCTCCCTATGATCTTACTCGTGGTCGCATTGTTTATCGTTCCCCGGGCAACAAGAGGTAAGGTGCAGTTATGAAAGTACGGTCTTCAGTTAAAAAGATGTGCGACAAGTGCCGGATTATCAAGCGGAAAGGAATCGTCAGAGTGATTTGTGACAACCCCCGGCACAAACAGCGCCAAGGATAAGGTGGTATCATGGCTCGTATTGGTGGAATTGACTTACCCCGGAACAAGCGGACCGACATCGCGCTAACCGCGATTTATGGAATCGGCCGCTTCAACGCGCAGGAAATCTGCAAGAAAGCCAAGATTGACGGCTCGGTGAGGACTGATGTGCTCACGGACGGCGAAGTGGCTGCGCTGCGTGAAGTTATTGACAACGAGTACAAGACCGAGGGCGACCTTCGTCGGGAAGTTACCGCTAATATCAAGCGGCTTATGGACCTGGGCTGTTACCGCGGCTTGCGCCATCGACGTGGCCTGCCGGTGCGTGGTCAGCGGACCCATACCAACGCGCGTACCAGAAAGGGCCCGCGTCGGACGGCAGTGAAGAAGAAGAAGATCGCCGGCAAGAAGTAGGAGAAGAAAATGGCACGACCACGTAGTGGCAAGAAGAAGATCAAGAAGAACATTCCCGTTGGGGTGGCTCATATCCAGTCAACCTTCAACAACACGGTGGTTACTCTCACCGATTTGCGGGGCAACACTATCAGTTGGGCCAGCGCCGGGTGCAAGGGTTTCAAGGGCTCTAAGAAGTCCACTCCCTTTGCTGCGACAATGGCTGCGGAAGACGCTGCGCGCAAGGCCATGGAGCACGGCCTGCAGAGCGTTACTGTATTGGTGAAGGGCCCAGGTGGTGGCCGGGAAGCTGCGGTGCGGGCGCTGTCCGCGACGGGACTCAAGGTTACCCTCATTCGGGATGATACCGCTATTCCCCACAATGGTTGCCGACCCAAGAAGAGAAGAAGAGTGTAACGACGCGGTGGCGTTGCTGTTCCACGACGCTACGCCGGGCGACTATTGGTGGCCCGTAATGGAGGATTGCAGTGGCAAGATACACTGATGCGAAATGTAGATTGTGCCGGCGGGAAGGGCTGAAGCTTTTTCTTAAAGGCGAGCGTTGCAACACTGAAAAATGCGCCCTCGAGCGTCGCGCTTATCCGCCCGGCCAGCACGGCCAAGGACGTTTCAAGCGCTCCGACTATGGGGTCCAGCTGCGCGAGAAACAGAAGGTTCGACGCGCTTACGGCCTGCTAGAGAAGCAGTTCCGCCTTTACTTCAAGAAGGCAGAACGCATGAAGGGCGTAACCGGCGAGAACCTGCTCTCCTTGCTTGAGAGTCGCCTGGATAACGTCGTCTATCGGACCGGTTTTGCAGCCAGTCGCTCCGAGGCACGACAGGTGGTGCGTCATCGCCATATCATGGTCGATGGTCGCATCGTCAACATCCCGTCCTTCCAGGTCAAGCCCGGGTCTGTCATCTCCTTGCGGGACAAGAGCAAGAATCACGGTCGGGTAACGGTCTGTGCCGAAGCGCCCCTGCGGGAACCGCCGCAGTGGCTCGAGGTCGATCGCAAGGAATTCAAGGCGACCATGGTATCGGGGCCAGCACGCGAAGATATCGATCTGCAGGTTCAGGAATCACTGATTGTCGAACTATACTCCAAGTAAGGACCGCTAGCCACTCAGCGGGAGGTGAGGAATCATGTACAGACATTGGGTGAAACTACGTCGCCCCAAGGAAGTCGAGACCGAGAAACTCTCTAAGGACGGCCGCCAAGGATCCTTTTCCTGCTCGCCGCTTGAGCGGGGTTTCGGGGTCACCATTGGCAACGCTTTGCGGAGGATTCTGATCTCGTCGATCCGTGGCACGGCTGTGACATCAGTGAAGATTGACGGGGCCCTTCACGAGTTTTCCGCACTTGAAGGTGTCACCGAAGATGTGGCAGATGTGCTTTTGAACCTCAAGGGTCTGCGTTTGACTGCACCCGAAGGGAAGGCACGTACCCTGCGCATCGACAAGAAGGGCGAGGGCGAGGTGACCGCAGCAGACATTGAGGTCGACCACACCGTAGCCATTCTTAATCCCGATCATCACATCGCCTACCTCAGTGAACTCGGACACCTCAAGCTCGAGATGCTGGTGGAAATGGGCAAGGGGTACGTGACGGCCGAGAAGCTGAAGGCTCGGTACGAGGAAGAACTGCCCATAGGGACCATCGTCCTGGATTCGCTCTTCTCCCCAGTCACGCGCGCAAATTTCAAGGTCAACAATGCTCGTATGGGTGAGGACATCGACCTCGATAAGCTGGTTATGGATATCGAGACAGACGGTTCCATCTCCCCGCGAGATGCCCTTGGATTGGCCGCGAAGATTCTCAAGGAACAGCTGCAAATCTTCATCGGCGTCGATGAGAACGTTCCCGTCGACTTCGAAGAAGAGCGAGACGCCTCCGAAAGTCTCAGCCCCAACCTCTACCGTCCGGTGGAAGAGTTGGAGTTGTCGGTGCGAAGCGCCAATTGCCTCAAGAATGCCAGCATCCGCTTCATCGGTGAGCTAGTGCAGCGCACCGAGCAGGAGATGCTCAAGACCAAGAACTTCGGGCGCAAGAGCCTGAAGGAAATCAAGGAAGTGCTGGCCAGCATGGGACTCTCTCTCGGGATGAAACTCGATGGGTTCGACCCGGACCGGGCCCCCAACGCCGGCAACGAATAGGAGCATGCCATGAAACACCGCAACCATATGAAGAAACTGGGGCGTAGCGTATCTCACCGCAAGGCCATGATCCGCAATCTCCTCACCTCGCTGCTCACCGAGGAGAAGATCCAGACGACGAAGACGCGCTGCAAGGTGCTTAAGCGAGAAGTTGAGAAGCTCATTACGTTGGGCAAGCGGAACACCTTGAATGCCCGCCGCATCGCAGCCTCTCGGCTCTACACGAAGGCAGCCGTGGCCAAACTCTTTGGTGAGATTGCTCCCCGGTTCCAGGGGCGGGATGGTGGTTACAGCCGCATCATGCTCATCGGCCCTCGTCGTGGCGACGCTGCGGATATGGGCATCATCGAGTTGCTTCCCTCCGATAGCGCACCCGCAGAAGCCGTAGCAGACGACTCGTCGAAAGAGTAGTTCCCGAATTACCACCCCTCATTTATCAGCGCGTTTCCATTGGGCTGTGCCGGATGCATTGATGTGTTTGCCCGGTTCAGCGGGACCAGCCCGTATCTTTCAATTTGGTGCGGCAGGAGCTATACTCGGCTGACTGGAGGCAGACCATGTCATACCGTTTTCTTTGGAAGCAGATCGCGTCGAAGGCCATCGGCTCTGCCATGGCCAGCGCAATGCTCTCCATTAACACCGATGATCTCTGGGAGCGAATGGCCGGCGACGAAACCTTCTCGAAGGAGCGGCTCGCGATTCTGCGTCAGGAGGTCGAGGCACGCCTCCTGGAAGTGAGTCAACAGGGAGCAAAGGAACGTGAATTGGTGAGCCATGTGGCGAGCGAGTTGGTGCGAGAGTTCTTGAGGCGGGGGAGCGGCCGATGAGCTCACCTATCTATCGAGTTATCAAGCTCCCCGGGGCCGTGAAGAAGTTCCGGCGGTTCAAGGACATCGCCACCATCCTCGCTCGCCACGGATTTGCCGATGTTGCCACTCGGACCGGGGTTGGTAGCGCCTTCCGGGTGGCGCGCAAGATCGTCTCTCTGGGCTATTGGAAGGGTAAAGAGTCCATCACCACCGGTGCCCGCCTGCGATCCATTTGCGAGGAACTTGGTGCGACTTTCATCAAGTTCGGTCAGGTTCTTGCCAATCGGCCTGACATGTTTCCTCCGGAGGTTATCAAGGAACTGGCGAAGCTTCAGGACGATGTGCCGCCATTTCCTTTTGCCGTTCTCGTAGAGATAGTGGCCTGCGAGTTGGGTCGACCAGTTACGGAGGTCTTTGCCTCCATTGATGAAGTACCGCTGGCGGCAGCTTCCATCGCCCAGGTCCATCGCGCCCGGCTCCTGTCGGGGGAAGAGGTGGTTATCAAGGTCAGACGGCCGGGTCTCGAGAAGTCCGTGCGCGAGGATCTGGCCGTGCTGCGGGACATTGCGACCTACATCGAAGAGAACTTCGAGGAGCTCGAGCACATTCGTCCGTGTGCGTTGGTGGAGGAGTTTGCCCGAACCTTTGCCATGGAGATGGATTTGCGCGCCGAGGCGCGCAATATCGACCGCTTCGCCCGCAATTTTGCCGACGAGCCAAACGTCAGGCTGCCTAAGGTCTACCACGAGTTCTGCAACAGCAGCCTCTTGACCATGGAGTACCTGTCCGGGCGCAAAGTGACTCAGGTGGAGGATTGGAGCAGTTTTCCCCGGGAGCCTGAGGAAATCGCCAACCTGGGTACCAAATTACTCCTGAAATCAGTCTTCGAGCACCGCTTCTACCACGCTGACCCGCACCCTGGAAACTTCCTGGTTGCCGACGATGGGACGGTCTGTCTCTTGGATTTTGGCATGGTGGGGTTCGTCTCGGAATCACGCATGGAGGAGATGCTCTCCTTCATGGTGGGGCTGGTCTCCTATGATGCCCAGATCCTCGTGGCGGCCATTCTAGAGGCGGGCCTAGCTCCGGCCACTCTCAATCGGCGGGAGTTTCAGCGAGACGTTGAGCAGATGCTCAATCAGTTTGCCAATCTCTCCCTCGAAGACATGGATCTGGAGGTGCTCTTCAGGTCATCCATCGAGACGATATATAAACACCGCATCTCACTGCCGGCAGACCTCCTGGGCGTAGCGCGGGCCATCAGTACCATGGAGGGCATCGCTCGGCAGATCTATCCGCAATACAACCCCCTCAAGTCGGTGCAGCCGTATCTGGTTTCGCTCTTTGTCAAGCGGGCCCTCGATCCGGCCCACCAGGCAGAGCAGATGGTGGATGGACTGATGGATTTCGTCGGTCTCTTGCACCACCTGCCCCGTGACGTCTCTGACGTCGTGAAAAGGCTCAAGGAAGGTGAGCTGCTGCTGCGCATCCATGATCAGTCGGCAGTAGAGGTGGCACGCATTGAAGCCCGGAGTCGAAATCGACTGGTGGGGGCCCTACTATCTCTTACCGGCCTGGCAGCAACCTTCTACCTCCACGCAGCTCCCGGGGTAAGTGATTGGGTTCCGTGGACCAGTTTCTCGGTCTCTTTTCTCATTGCCATCTGGGTCTTTCGAGGCTTGCGCAAGTCAGGGGGAATGTAGGTTTCAGAAGAGAATACGCGTCAGATGTTTGCAGCGTGCGCCGCACCTTGCTAAAATGCCTCGCTGGAGAAGTCCACTCCGGCCTTGAAGGAGATGCAATTGATGAGAACAATCCCATGGTTAGCGATGTTGGTGGTGGCCCTCTTTGTCGTGAGTTGCGGCGGCGGCGGGAATGGAATTGACAAGGAAATCAGTCAGGCCGGCGAACTCTCCACTCCGCCGGATGGGGTGGCCGCCGATGGAATCGTCGCAGACATTCAGGTGCCGTCGGAGACGGTGACGAAGCCAGACGATGCGGTGGTGCCGCCACAGGATGTAGTTGAGCCGCCGCCAGATATGGTAGAACCGCCAACGGATACTATTGAGCCCCCCAAGGATACCGTGGAGCCACTCCCCGACGCGGTTGAGGTGGAAGTGCTGGATATCGTAGATGTGGAACCCGATCTGGGGCCGCAGCTTCCCGAGTATCTGCCCGAAGAACTGGAAGTGGTCTGGACCAATGTCGAGAACAAGGACATGGTCTCAGTGCGCAAGAACCTCATCATTGAGTTCCCCGAAGATACCTATATGCCGGCCAACCCGGTGGAAACTGACGAGTTCAATAAGTACTTCGAGACGCACCTCTACGAGTACGACTATGAGAATGACGTCATTGGCAACGAAGTCAGCATCATCGTCAAGTGGCGTGCCATCAAGCAGGGGCTCAGGCGCCATCCGTCACTGCAGATCATCCCGGTCAAGGATGAGCTGGGTCCGGACTATGCCGGTCTCTCCCCAACCCAGCCTTATCTCTTCACGCTTCACCGCGGCAAGGATATGTACTTTGAGCGCATGTTCCATACGCTGCCCATGTGGAGCCCGGGGTACAAGGACATCGAGTTTGAGATCCCCGCGGAAGATTGCGATCGCTGCTTCCCGTACCCGGTGAAGGTTCACGTTTTCGTGCCGCCGGAGTACAACTCGGATGACCCCCTGCTGAATAATACTTCCATTCCCTGGGGCAATAAGAACCAGCGCTATCCCGTGCTGGTAGGCCTCCATGGCTACAACGGACAGGGCATGTCCATGGCCGACGCGTTTGGCTACAAGACGCTGCCGCGGTTCTCGTCGCAGGGTGTCCTCGAACCCATGATTCTAGTCCTCATGGATGGCACCGTGCCACAGCCATACTGTGGCGGCGGTTGGCCCTGGCCGGGGGCCGGCAAAACCTGCTACACCCAGTTCATGGGCATCGGCGCGGCGATTCCGGACTACAAGCAGTTCACCTGCTACTCCTACTTCATGGCCCATACCATGAACAACTTCCTCGGCAAGATCTTGCGCTTCCGGGGAATGAACGATCTGGGCCAGCGACTCGATGACAATGGGATGCCCATTACCTACGAAGAAGAAGGCGATCTCGACAAGCTGGAGGAAGATGGGCGTACCTGGAATCACTTCCGGCGTGCCCATGGGATCACCGGCCTGTCGGGTGGTGGCTTCGGGGCATTGATCAACGCTTTCATCTTCGAGGATACCTGGGGCTCGGTCTACGGCATCGTCCCGACCACAGTCTCTTTCTTCAATCCGTGGTCCTACTGGTATGCCGACGGCTCCATCACGCACAACCAGATCTGCAACAAGGCCAATAATGCCGCCTACCCCTACGAAGTTGTAGGGGATGGCTTCCGCGACAAGTCCATGATCGTCCCCGAGACGGGGCTCACGCGAGAGGTCACTTTGGACCAGCGGGAGATCAAGGGCGGGGGGCAGACCTGCTTCTGGTTCAATCCGCCCGCGGTGGGCAATGCCATTGTGGTGGCGATGCTCTGCGGGCTGGATATCACCTGCCAGCTTGACCCGGGCCTCCCGGGCTTCACCAACCCCTGGCTCACCGACTTCGACCGTTTCCCCTTTGACGGTAACATCATGTTTACCACCGGCATTCGCGACTTCGAGGGGCCGCCTTCGGCCTTCTTCGACCTCGACCATCAACTCGATAAGCGAGGCGTAGTGCACACCTTCCGCTACGAGGATTCCGGCGGAGTATATCACGACTGGCAGGCCATCTATGACCAGGTGGTGGGACGCTACGAGATTGAGTGGCAGGATGGGACGCTGTCGCCAGGCAACTGGCCGGGAACGGGTAAGCTCTACCCCTTCATGAACGCGGGCTTCGAGGGAATCGGTTCGCACCCCTTCAACCATCCCTTCGCCTCCGAGTTCACTTCTGGTGCCCTTGACCCCGATCGTGACATGGTCATCGACCTCATCTACGAACCGATGCCGGAGTTGAACTACGTGGAAGACAACTGCCCGGGAGTTGCCAATCCCAAGCAGGAAGATTCTGACAACGACGGGATCGGCGATGCTTGCGATACTGAATGACGTAATTGTTCCCCGGGCCGTAGCACCGGCTCTGGCGGCACTCCTCCTGGCCTGTAGCGCCCCGGCGCCGGAGGCCACAGACTTTGGTTCTTTCTTCCCGCCGGACTCAGCGACTGAAGTGGCGGCTGGTGCCGAAGTAGCGATTGGCGAGAATCTCTGCCTTTTCGAACCGGAGAAGACCGAGAAGGATCTCTCAGTGGCCGGACAGGTGCTGGAGATGTCCTGGGATAACCTCTGGCCAGGCAACTACATAGGTGACATTGATATGCGGGTCATCGATTGGTGCGGAATCGAGGTGGACCGTGTGACAGTGCAGAGCACCGGCAGCTTCGCTTTCCATACCCCGGCAGGGGAGCATGGCTTTGTCGGCTATTTCGAGTATCCTCATCGTCCTGAGACGGTATCTGAAGATGATTGGACCTATGGCGACTACCCGGTCTTCCGCGAGTTTGACAAGGAGTTCCGGGGCGACTACATCCATTGCAACTTGCGGCTATTCTCGCCTGGGATTATCTCGCTACCCTTGAACATGACCAAGCAAAAGGATGACAAGGGCTACATCCAGGGCACGCTCTATGAGATCATTTCGTATGAGACCCTGGCTGACGCTGCCATCGAGGCGAGTTCAGGGACGGTTACCTACCTTTCCGATTCGCATCTGCCCGATGCTACGCTCACCACCACCAAATCGCGTGGTCTTTTCCTGGTCTCCAATACCGAGCCGGGACCCGTGGAGCTGACGGTTACCCTGGCCAGCGGCAATCAGGTCTCGAAAACCGTCTACACCTGGCGCCTGGACTCGGAGCCGACCAAGGTTATTACGAATGTTGGGTTCCCGGTGATGCCTCAACTGCTGTAGGGCCCTTTGGGCCCGTTCGCAGGTCGCTTTGCTCCCGTTCGCAGGTCGCTTTG
>CALGBT010000395.1 GCA_937884235.1 uncultured Pseudomonadota bacterium | reverse complement strand
GTGGCGTCTCGTCCACAGTCTGGTCCAAGGCCAATAATCTGGTCATCGGACCGGAGTGGCACAAAGCGACGGTGCCCTTGCTGCAGTACACTGGCAAGAGCGTCAAGCTGCTCTTTGACTTCGAAACTGCGGGCACTCAGCAATCAGGTGGCAAGGGCGTTCTCATCGACGACATTGCCATCACCGCGGCCTGCGCACCATAGGCTCGACAAAGTACGGAAGATTACTGCATTTTTTCTCTTGTTCAGCCCCCCCCAACATTGGTACACTAGGCCCCACGGCGGCACTCTGGCCAGCGCGGCCAGCAGTCTCTGACTGCGCCTTGCGGGGGAAGAAATGCTAAGGAAGACAGCTGCAATGCTAGTCAAGTTGCGGACCTTGCTGATCATGGGGGTCCTGGTCCTGGCGCTCTCTGCGCTGAACTTCTTCATGGGTTGCGATCTCGACAAGGAAGATCCCAAGCCCCTTTACGGCGTTCCTCCCGACGGCCTCCAACAGGACATGGATTCCCAACTGGACGTCTACGTCGACGAGAAGGGCCTGGATCAGATGCGGGCTTACTATGGACCAGTGCCCATGGACGTTGACCAGCCCGACGAGATGGACAAAGACGTGGCCGAAGAGATCCAGGTCCGCCCCCTCTACGGCGTGCAGGTTGACACGATCGAAGAGATTCCCGATGTGGTCGCCGAAGACCAGCCCATGGTCTACTACGGGCCAATGCCCGTTGACGTCATTGATGATGTAATGCCGGTGCCTGACGATGCCATGCAGGCGTGGTACGGCCCGCAGCAAATCGACCTCACCGAATCCACCGATGCCATCGGCGACCACGTAGATGAAGATGCGGTGTCGAAAGATGCCATGTTCTACTACGGCCCGGTTCCCTACTACGGTGCCCAGGAAGCCCCCAAGTAACCCCCTCGCCCCCAAACCTCCTGCCACAAGCTTGGTTTTCCTAGAAACCCCCGGCGGCAAGCTGTACCATCGCTGCCAAAGAGCGAACTCGCGGAGGTTCTCCATCGTGGCGATTCGAAAAAAGATCCAAAACTATCTGCTCTGGCAGAAGCACAAGCTGCGAATCAATGAACTGACACGGACCCACCCGCTCCAGTATCTCTTTCTGGAGGTTACCAGGAAGTGCAACCTGGCCTGCCTCTACTGCGGCAGTAGCTGCACTGGCAAGGCCCCCGGCTCAGAGATGGCCGTGGCCGAGTGGAAGGAACTTGTGCAACAGGTTGCGGGACAGTTTGATGCCCGCAAGATCATGGTTGCCGTTACCGGCGGCGAGCCCCTCATCAAAGAAGGGATCTTTGACCTCTTCGAAGAGCTGAAGAAGCAGGGGTTCCGCTACGGCATGGTCTCCAACGCCAAAGTCCTGGACGCCGCCGCGGCCCGGGCCCTGGTGAAGGCGGGTATGGGCTCAATTTCCCTCTCCATGGATGCCCTGCCAGAGGTCAATGACAAGCTGCGGGGACGGGGTATCTCGAAGAAGGTGGAAGAAGCCATCGGCCATCTTCGGGAGGCCGGCTTCAAGGGCAAGCTGGAAATCATTTCCACCATCACCCGCCCCGCCATTGCCCATCTTGACGACATGCGCCGCTATGTCGCCAGCCTGCGCGTGCCCCTCTGGCGAGTGGCCCCGGTAATGCCCATCGGTCGCGCCGCTGAGCACCCAGAACTGATCCCCACCGCCGAGGATATCCGCTATATGCTCGAGTGGATCAAACAAGCCCGGCCCGATGGCATGGTCCCCTCGCCCGAATTCAGCGAGGAGGGCTTCGTCGGTTATCGGTTCGAGGGCGGAGTAAGGCCGTACCTCTGTCAGTGCAGGGCGGGCATCACGGTGGGCGGAATCCGCTTCGACGGACGCATTGGGGCCTGCCCCGAGTTGTCCGATGCCTTTGACCAGGGCGACATTCACAATGATGATTTCAAGGCTGTGTGGGACGAGCGGTACGAAGTCTTCCGCAACCGCAGCTGGGCCCGCAAGGGACCCTGCAAAGGGTGCCGCTTCTGGGATGTGTGCAAGGGCGGTGCGCTGCACCTCTACGAGGACACCCAGTCACCATTCCTGCGCTGCCTCTACAAGATGTGCAAGGAAACCGACGGGCTGCCGCTGGCGCCGCCACCAGTTCAGGAGATTACCGAGCAGGCCATTGACCCGGAGTTGCAATAGCACTTCTCGCTACTTCAACACCCGCTGCACCGCCGCGACGACAGCTGGAACATTCATGCCGAGCCTGTCCATCACCTCCGGCCCCGGGGCAGATGCCCCGAACCGGTCGATGCCCACGGCCGTGCCGCCATCGCCAAGCCACCGCTCCCAGCCAAAGGTGATTCCCGCCTCGACGGAAACGCGTGCAGTCACCGCAGGGGGAATGACGGAATCACGGTAGCTCTTATCCTGGGCCATGAAGAGCTCCCAGGAGGGCATGGAAATAACGTTGGTATGGATACCATTGCCCGCCAGTTCCTGCTGCGCCGAGAGGGCCAGTTGCACCTCGGAGCCGGTGGCGATGAGCAGCGCGTCCGGGTCACCGTCCCACGAGCGACTGATGACGTAGGCGCCTCGGGCAACGCCTGCCTCATCGGCCCCTGCTAGCACGGGCAAGCCCTGACGGGTCAGCACCAGTCCCACCGGGCCAGAGGTGATCTTCAAGGCCACCTTCCAGGCAGCAGCAGTCTCATTGGCATCGGCCGGACGCAGAATCACGAGATTGGGAATCGCCCGTAACGCCATCAGATGCTCAACGGGCTGATGGGTGGGGCCATCCTCCCCCACTGCTACTGAGTCGTGGGTCCAAACGTAGGTCACGGGCAGATGGGTCATTGCCGCCAACCGAATGGCCGGGCGCATGTAGTCCGAGAAGACAAAGAAGGTAGAGACGAAGTTGCGCAAGCCACCGTGATAGGCAATGCCGTTGGCGATGGCCGTCATGGCGTGTTCGCGGATACCATAGTGGATGTTGCGACCGCGCCCGGTTCGGCCGTCGAACCCGGTCTCGTCCTGCAGCCGGGTCTGGGTGGAGGTGCCAATGTCAGCATCGCCCCCCACGAGCCAGGGAATCTTCTTTGCCAGATGGTTGAGCACCTCCCCTCCAGCCGCACGGGTGGCAATGGACTTGCCGGATTCCCAGACGGGCAATCCCTGGTCCCATCCCTCGGGCAACCCGCCGGCCTGAAGCAAATCCCACTGTTCGGCCAGTGCCGGATGGGCCTGGCGATAGGCCCCCAGGCACTCTTCCCACGCCACAACCAGCTTCTCGCCCTGCTCAACGGCACCTCGAAAATGGCTACCGACAGATTCCGGGATGTAGAAATGCTGGTCAGGATCCCAGCCCAGGTTCTCTTTGACAATCCGAACCCCGGCGGGCCCAAAGGGGGCCCCGTGGGCTGCGGAGGTTCCAGCCTTGGTGGAGGCAAAGCCGATGGTCGTTTTCACGACGATTAGCGAGGGCCTGTCCTGGACCGATTTCGCCGTGGCAATGGCCGCATCGAGAGCCTCAACGTCGTGGTCGCCATCCTCTACCCTCTGGACATGCCAGCCCTGTCCCTGGAAGCGGGTCTCGACGTCCTCCGAAAAGGCCAGGTTCGCCGGTCCATCGAGGGTTACGTCGTTGGCATCATAGAGGACGACCAGCCGCCCGAGGCCCAGATGGCCAGCCAGAGATGCCGCCTCCATGGCAACGCCTTCCATGACGCAACCGTCGCCGACAAGGGAGTATGTGAAGTGATCAACCACCGAGTAACCGGGACGATTGAAGTAGTGCGCCAGGAAGCGCTCCGCAATCGCCATCCCCACGGCGTTGCAGAGGCCCTGCCCCAAAGGCCCGGTGGTGGCCTCTACGCCGGCCGTCAGATCGTACTCGGGATGGCCCGGCGTCAGGCTCTGCCATTGTCGGAATCGCTTGAGCTGGTCCAGGGGCAGGTCGTACCCCGTCAGATGGAGCAGAGCGTAGAGCAGAGAACTGCCGTGACCGGCCGACAGTACGAAGCGGTCACGATTGGGCCACTTGGGCTGCAATGGCGCATGGTTGAGATGGCCCTGCCACAACGCGTAAGCCATGGGGGCAGCCCCCAGGGGTAAACCCGGGTGACCCGAATTGGCCTGCTGGATGGTGTCAACTGCCAGGGTGCGCAGAGTGTTGACGCTAAGCTTGTCGAGGTCATTGCGAGCGATTGGCATATGATTTCCGGTCCTCGTGGTTCGGGCCGCAGCGGCGGCCACGGATTGACAGAAGCCTTTTTGGCGGGCGCATTATAGCAAAACCTTTTGAGAGTTGAAGGAGAATCCACGGATGTTGAGAATCCCACGCACCGAGGGGTTGCTTTGGGTCCGTGAATTGCTTATCCGCACTCACCGGTCTTGTCGGAGCAACAGGAGGTCACCCAGCAGTTCCAGTCACAATCGCAGCCGAGGCCTGAGGTGCCCGGGAACTCCTCGCCGCAGTGACCGGCACAGGTGGCGACGTTGCAGTCATCCCGGGCATCGTTGCAGCAGTCTCCCGAGATGGGACAGTACGTATCGCACCAGCAGTTGCCGCCGGATGACCCGCACTCCTGCTGCTCGCAGGAGTTGCAGCCGTAACCACAAGCACCACAAGCACTGGCGGAGTTGCTCCCGGGGCAACAGTCCCCGGACGCGGCACAGAGCGAATCGCAATAGCATCCGCCCTCACCCTTGCTGCCACACACGTTGCTTCCACCACAGGAGCCCCACGAACAACTGTTGCTGCAAACCTTGGCCTTGCAACCGTCGCAGGCCTCCTTGGCGCCAGGAGAGCACACGCCTTCATTGTAGCAGCCGGAAAGCTTGGTCCACGAGCAGGAGTTGCTGCACGAATACTTGAGGTCCCCACACTTGCCGCAGGAGCCATCGTACTTGGTGGAACCGGGAGAGCAGGTCCCCTGGCCACTACAGGTTGATTTGGACCAGGTACAGGAATTGGAGCAACTCCACTGCTGGCTACCGCAGTTACCGCAAGTACCCTCATATTTGGTTGAGCCGGCCGAGCAGACACCCTCGCCTTCACAGCCGATATATGACCAGGTACAGGAGTTGGTGCATTGGTACTTCTTCTTGCCGCAATTGCCGCAGCTGCCCTCAAGCTTGGTCTCGCCGGGATTGCAGGAGCCCTGGTTGATACATCCGCTGTACTCCCAGTAACACGAGTTGGAGCAGGTGTACTGTGACTGGCCGCACTTGTCGCAGGTGCCATCGGTCTTCTTCTGGCCGGAGGCGCAAACGCCCTGCCCCTCGCAATTGCCCCATGACCCCCATGAGCAGTTGTTGTTGCACGTCGCCCATTGGGTGCCACAGTTACCGCATTTCTGGTCCTTCTGAATACCCAGGACACAGGAAAAGTTCTCGTCAACCGAGCCACTGCAGTTGTCGTCCTGCCCGTTGCACTGCTCTGCCGGGGCGGCGGGGCACTGCTGGAGGCACATATTCTCCATCTGGCAGTTGTCGTAGTTCTTGCAGAGCTTGGGTACCATGGCAGAGCAGGACCCCCAGACCCCACCGTTGCAGGTCCGATTGCCGTTTCCACAGTCAGTGAAGCAGGACTCTGAGAAGCCATCCACCACGCCATCACAGTCGTTGTCTTTGGCGTCACAACCCTCGTCCTGGGGGAAGACAGTCTGGATACAAACCGGCGCGCCATTCTGGCATTCCAGCACCCCAGTCTTGCATTCACCCTTGAGCCCGGCCACGGAGCAGGGCCCACCGCCACCCGGATTGCCGTTATCCACCTGGCCGTCGCAGTCGTTGTCCTTGTTGTCGCAGACTTCAGAATACTGCCCCGGCTGAATGTTCGGGACACACTGAATGGCCCCGGTAATGCATTTGGTCAAACCGTTCTCGCAGAGTCCGGGCAACCCTGAATTGCAGGGCTGATTGATGCCCGAGGGATTCTCGTCCGTCTCCCCGTCACAGTCGTCATCAATGCCGTTGCACTCCTCCACCTTGACGGCAAACTCACAGCCATCGATGGCAACGCCGTTGCAATCCTTGAAGCCGGGCTTGCATGCCGGGATTACGCACTGGCCCGCTTCACACTTCTGGAACGCAACATCGGCAAGTTCGCAGGCGTTGCCACAGAACCCGCAGTTCTTCGCATCGGTGTTGGTATCGGTACACTGACCAGTGCCGCAGTCCTGCAAATTCGGCTGGTCGGGCGGACAGATGCAGCCGCCGCCAAGGCAGACCTTGGGCGGCATGCAGTTGTTGGGGAACTCATCGATCTCGCCGTTGCAGTTGTTATCCGCCAGATCGCAGAGTTCGCTGGCCGAGGTCTTCTCGCATTCGCAGCCGTCGAAGTCCATGCCGTTGACATTCACCCAGGGCGACTGGCAGTTGAGGACACCGCACATCCCCTCCTCGCATTTGTACTGCTGGACATGTTCCCAGGCAAGGTCGGCGCAGCTGTTGTCACAGAAACCGCAGTGCTTGGCGTTGGTATAGACGTCGATGCACTGATTATCCACGCACTCCTGGAGGTTGGGCTGATCCAGGGGGCAGGAACAGAAACCGAACTCGCAGATCTTTGGGGCCGGACAGTCAGTCAACGGGGCCTCGTCCACGTCGCCATTGCAGTTATTGTCCACGAGGTCGCACATCTCGGCCCCCGTGGTCTTCTCACACTCACAACCGTCCCAAGGCGTCTCATTGACATCAAAGAAGCCGGCGTCGCACCCAAGAACCGTGCACTGACTGGCGGCGCAACCGTACTGCTTGACCCCGGGCCATTCATTGGTGGCGCAATCGTTCCCGCACCAGCCGCAATGCAGCGGGTCAGTCGTTATATCCCGGCAGCCGTCCGCCCCGCAGTCGAGAATATTCGGGTCATCTTTCGGGCACTGGCAAAAGCAATTGACGCACTGCTTGGGCGGGGCACAGTCGGCCAGAGGCAGCTCGTCAAACTCACCGTCGCAGTCATCATCCACGCAGTTGCACTTCTCCTGCTCAATGGTCCACTCACAACCGTCGGACCAGATCTCGTTGCAGTCGGCGAACCCATTCTTGCAACCCAACGGGATGCAGTTGCCACCCTCGCAGCCGTGCACTGCGGTCTCGGGCAGAGCGCACTTGTTGCCGCAGAAGCCACAGTTGTTGGGGTCTTCAAAGTAGTTGAGGAGTGGCACGCAGATGCCATTGCAATAGTCGCAGCCTGCGGAGCAATCGCAAACGCCTTCATTGCACGTGCCGACACAATCACCCTGCACGGGGCAAGCCTCCTCGCTCTCGTCCACGGCACCGTCACAGTCGTTGTCTATGCCGTCACAAAGCTCCGGCAGGATCTCACATTCGCAACCGCCCTCGTAGACTCCGTCGAAGTTCTCCCAGCCAGCCTGGCATTTGGCGATCTTGCATTGACCGGCCTGGCAGAGATAGGTCTCCACGTTGTCCTCGTCGCACGGCTTGGCACAGCCTCCACAGTGAGCAACATCCGTCTTGGTGTCGACGCATTGGCCGTCACCGCAATCTGTGAGCCCTTCCGGGCAGATGCAATCGCAATCCATACCGGCGCAAAGACAGATCTTGCCGTTCTCGCAGATGTCCGCATCTTCATCGATGAGGCCGTCACACTCGTTGTCCAGACCGTCACAGACCTCCTTCATGGGCTCTACCGCGTCGCATACAGAGAGACCGCCGTCACCGCAAAAGCGATCGCCAGGGCACTTGCCAAAGGTATTCTGGACGTAGCAATCCGTGCTCGCCTGGGTGGCAATGGCCGCCTTGGAACATTCGCAAGTGCCGTCTTCAGCCTGGCACTGCTTCTTCAAGCCATTCTTGGTCTCAGCATCCTGGCAGAGATAGCCCTCAGGACAATCATGGTCAGTTTCGCAGTGGTGGCCGCAGAAGCTGCCGTCGGCCCCCTTGTCGATGCAGAAGTTCTGCGGAGCCAGGCCGGCCTGCTGGCAGACATCATTGCTGGTGCAAGGTCGGCACAGCTCTACCCACTTGGGGATGCAGACGTACTCGCAATCGGGGCAGGTCCCAGGCATCACCGAGCACTCAAACCCGGCAGGGCACTCGTCTTCGCATGGCATGGTGCAGATCTTGCCGTCCTTGGAATCAATGCACCAACCTACCGCACAGTCTCCATTGGACTGGCAAGGACAGCCAAAGGGCAGCGGCGCTTCGTCACACTGCGGCTTCTCGTCCAGTGGTGTCGTGTCATGCGGACCCAGGTCAATCTCGGAGAGCAGGCTGTCGACCACGGGCACATCGGGAATGACGAAGATGACTTCTTTTCCTCCGTCCCCCTTGATGAGGTCTGAGGGACCGCGCACTTCATAGCCACTCAAATCGACATTGCCCGTGTCCTCCGGCACCCCGTCGGCCACCGTCGTCGAACCGCTACTGCATCCCGTCCAAAGCACGCAGGCCAGACCTGCCACCAATACCGCCTTGAGTAGTCTCATGGAGTCTCCCGTGCGGCGCGTGTGCGCCATGCGTGACGTATTGTAAAGAAGAGCTGGTGCGTGATCAACTAAAGAGCCAAAAAACATGCGACGCCCGACCGCTACCTTGCTCTGGTCAATTCGATCATGGAGCGCTCCAGATCATCAGTCTCGGCACGATGAACCTTGCACCCCCGGCGGGAACAGAAGAGCACATCACCGCCCACACTGAGGTGAAGCATGGCCAGGGAGGCAGTGCAGACGTCGCAGGGTGAATCAGTGATGATGGACCGTTCGCAATGGGGGCAGAGCAATTCGGTGAAGTCGCCGGCCACTACGGGGCACTTCGACGCGTACCGGAAACTACCGTAGATGGAACTCAGCAATAGAGGGGTTCGCTCCCCAAGATAATTCAGGGTCAACGAGATTGCGGCATAACCATCAATCAGTTGCCCTTCGTCCATGAGGTTGGAACCACAATGGGGGCATTGGACCGAAACTGGGAACATATTCATCCTCGCCGTACGCAGGACAGCGTTGAAAGGTAGCAAGTCCAGGCGACGCTGTAAACCTATTGTTGCACAAGGGGACAATTACTCACTCTTGCCCCGGCCGGGACAGGCTGCTAGACTCAGAGCGATTCAAACTGCCCCCATGGAGACTATTGATGAACCGATTGGTCCGCTTTGCTCTGCTGGTGCTCATCCTCATCTGCCTGCCCGTCACCTACGTGGGGGCTCAGGATGCACCTGACACCAGCACCCAGGAAGGCCCAGCGCTCCCTTCCGTTGAAGAGACCCTCGCCAACTTCTCGGCCACTTTCGGCATGTACGTTGCCGTCCAAACGGGCTTCGGACTCGAGCCCGGGGATGGCCTCGACCCGGCAACCTTGCAATCCGCATTGGCAGGGCAACTGGGCGACTCCATGGATGAATTGGCGGTGATCACGGGCAGTGCCAGTACGCCGTACCAATGTCTGGCCGACATCACTAGCAGCCCCCCGTTGGCAGCACACCTCTCCGCGATCGCCCAACGCCAGCCCGACCCGGGCTACCTTGCCGAGTATCTCTCAACCTTTTGCAGCGCCCGGATCTCCGACCCCTACGAGCAGGGAAAGGTGCCGATGTTGCAGGCCAAGATAACTGAACGCCGCGGCGATCTTGTTGTGGACAAGGGGAAGATCTGGCTGGAGGCCGACGAAGGCGCCGCGGGCCATGGCAATGGCCATGTGGACGAGCAGGAGTGGTTTGAGATCAAAGTGGGTATCACCAACCGCTCGACTACGACTCCCTATCTGAGCACTTCCGCTTCTCTGGTCCTGCTGGATGGCAAGGGCCAGCAGTGTCCCCTGCCCTACCCCAGCGCTGCGCCCCCCGGTCCTCGTCCGCCAGAGATTTGCACCGCCGCCCTCGTCCTCTCCGAGAAGCTCTCGGTGCCGGAGTTGAGCCCGGGTGAACAGACCACCGTCGGGCCCTTCAAGGTTGCCCTCCATCCTCTGCGCAAAGGGCCTTTCACCCTGAACTTCGCACTGGCAGTGCAGAGCTCCTCGGGCGGTGCCGCCAGCACGCGGTTCGAAGTGCCAGTTTCGGCCCTGCCCTCCCTGGAACTCTCGGCCCTGACCGTGGATGACGATACCACCGGGCAATCCCGGGGCAACGGCGATGGCAGAGTTGAGCCTGGGGAAACCGTAGAATTGCGCGGACACCTGAAACTGGACCGTCAGGCCAATCTCTCAATGATTGCCATCAGCGCCAGGCAGTTCGTTTCCTTCCTCAAAGCAAGTATTTGACACTCAATTGAATGCACTGTAAGA
>CALGBT010000394.1 GCA_937884235.1 uncultured Pseudomonadota bacterium | reverse complement strand
CCAGGAGGCACTGTCAGCGCCGGGCAAATAGGGTGAGCGTCGCGCCAAAGTGGACCCCGCAGGGGGGAGCAGTGCGGGTTCCCAAGTGATACTGTCAACGGTATTGCCAGCGCTGTCAATGAGCGCAAGAGAGTCCACCGAGTTCTCCAACGAAAGGTCCAGACCGCAGGCGAAATCGACGGCTACGCCACCGTTCCCAGCCTCCTCAGAGTATCTTGCAACCACCGCATAGTCGCCTGGTGAAAGGGGAAAGGAGACGTCCGGGGAGAGGAGGCACTGCTCCCCTTCGCCGCCGTCCAGCACGTAGCCGGAAAGATCTGCCGTTGCCTGCCCGGCGTTGAAGAGCTCCACCCATTCGCCGAGGCTATCGAGGACGACGAGCGGGTTGATCATCACCTCGTTCAGAACTAAACCCAGTCCTGCCGTTTCGCACCACTGGGGATTGAGATAGTGGGCGCACTTGTAATACTGGGCTTCGGCATTGTAGAGGCACGCCCCGATCCATTTCTGAGAGAGGTCGGGACAGCTCTCATCGGTGGTGCAACAACCCGGCTTCTCCGGGTCATTGGAGAGGCTGCACGTGCCGGAACTGCCGCCAGAGAGAACGCAGATCCCCTTGTGGCAAGGATTGTCGGGGATGCAGTCGGCATCGTCAGTGCAGCAAGCCTGGCCGATGAATTTCGGACCGTGGCGGCATTTGTAATGGATGCATCGGTCGATGGTGCACGCGCTGTCGTCGTCGCATTCCTGGTCGACCTGGCAGCAGTCCGGCACAACGGAATACTCGCAGGCACAGGTAGCGACGTTGCAACTCTCTGCGGTGCACGGATTGCCGTCGTCGCAGTCGCCCCCCACGGCGCAGGAGTTGGCAGCGGTCAGATTAAGACAACCTGCGGTTGTGCAGAGGTCTTCACTACAAGGGTTGTTGTCATCGCATTCTGCGTCAGTGAGGCAATCGACGCACTCTGGCAGCCCATCCTGGTCGGTATCAACGCAGTGGACAGTACCTACCGGGCAGTCGAAGAGGGTGAAGCAGCAACCAGCGTTGAGGCCCCAACCGCACTCGTAGAGCCCCCCGCCAGCATAGACACAGGCGTTGATCGTGCAAGGGTTGCCATCGTTGCAATCAGGTTCTTCCAGGCAATTGGTGGTGACCCGTACGTATCTGACGGCCCGGGCCTCCGGGTTGCTCAGCGGCTCCCCACTCAACTGCAGCTGCAGCGTCAGGCTGTGAACGCCGAAGGGAACATCTGCGACCTCATAGGGGGTCGCTGTATCGAGGGTTGCCAGCAACTCGTCGTCAAGGAAGACTGCAACTTCTTTGCCTGCTTCAGGGAAGGTTCCCCAATCCTCGATAGTGAATACCATGGTGATGGGAGTTGCCGGCTCCTGGAGGTCAAAGTACTTGTTGTTGGCGGGGGCAAGGAACTCGATGGACGGTTCCCCCTCGAGGCCAATGAACTGCTGCTCCAAATCTGGTTGTGCAGGTCGCTCCCCGCAGGCCTGTCCCAGCATGAATGGGCAGGCGAGAACGGCTAGAAGGAGTATGCGAGGGCGGGCGTACAAACTTTGTACCTCCTGAGGACATGGTAGTCGGAACGCGCGCGCGAGGCAATGTCAAAGGGCCGACATGGCCAGCCAGGGCCAATGCTCAAGCCATCGCTCGGGGAAGCGGGCCACGAATTCCACCGGCGCACCTCCGATGGGATGTTTGAAGGCAAGACGGCTGGCGTGGAGGGCAATGGAACGCCCCAACTCAAGGGTGCTCCGGTAGCGGAGATCACCGGCAATTGGAGCGTGTAGTGAGGCCAATGTAACCCGAAGCTGATGGGGGCGACCCGTTTCTGGTAGCAGTTTCACCAGTGCCCAGTCGCCTTCCCTTTGCAGCACTGTGAACCGGGTCAACGCCTCCTGCCATCCGGGCCTGGCTGTTTCACTCCAGCGCACCCGGTTGTGCTGGTGGTCCTTGCTCAGCCAGAGCCGGCTAGTGGCCTCATCGGGCAGCGACGAGGGAGCGATTGCCAGGTATTCCTTGGTGACCGTACCTTCCAGGAACTGTGCGCCGAGACGACGGGCCGCTTTTGACGTGCGGGCCAGGGCAAGGACCCCAGATACCGGTCGGTCGAGGCGATGTGCTGGGGCAACGAAGGGATTGCGCTGCCCCCGCTCTTCTTCTGGAAGTTGTTCCAGCAGATAGGCCTTGGCCAGGTCAGAAACCGCCGCATCGCCGGTCTTGTCGCCCTGAGAGAGCCATCCCGGCTCTTTGTTGACCACCAGCAAATGGCGGTCAATGAAGAGGATCTGTGTGGCGTCAAGTGCGGCTATTGGTTCATTCATGGCGATGCCTCCGTCACGGAGAGTAGCACGCTTGCAGCCTTGCCCCAAAGTATCTAGTAGGAAAATGACGCGGTAGATTCGCGTTTGG
>CALGBT010000393.1 GCA_937884235.1 uncultured Pseudomonadota bacterium | reverse complement strand
AAATGACAACCAGCTACCTGCAGACCGCCAACCGGAACTTGGATCAAGCCTTAGGCGGAGCCCGGGTTGCTTTGCCGTTCCCAGTCAGTTGGTATATGCTGCACAGGTCTTGCTCAGGGAGATGCCATGGAACATTCAGACCCTACTCGAGAACATCCCGTTATTTATGTAGCGGATGACGAAGAGACTAACCTCTTCATCATGAAAGCGACATTGAAAGCGGACAAGTACAAGGTGCATACCTTTGCCCGTGGCCAGGAGTTGCTGGACTTCCTCGAAAGAGGCGAAGACCCCCCGGATCTTCTACTGCTTGACGTTATGATGCCCGGCATGAGCGGTTTTGACGTTTGTGCCCGGGTCAGGGACACCGCCGAGTATGACCGGCTACCCATCGTCATGGTGACTGGTCTGGACGACATCCAGCAGAAGGTTCATGGGCTTGATCAAGGGGCCGACGACTACATCACCAAGCCATTTCACCCCATGGAAGTGCGTGCCCGGGTCCGCAACCTGCTTCGGCTGAAGTTTGCCGGCGACGAGTTGCAGCGCACCAACCTGTTGCTCTCGGACGAGAAGTTCCATCTAGAGGAGATCGTGCGGGAGCGTACCAGGGAGCTGGAGAACACGACTTTGGGCGTGGTTGCTGCCCTGGAGAAGGCCAACGCGCTCAACGACAGTGATACGGGTAACCACATTCTTCGAGTGTGTGCCTATTCCGAGTTGATCGCCAATGGACTTGGGTTGCCTGGGGAGGCCGTCAATCGGATCAGACGCTACGCTTCTCTTCACGATGTTGGCAAAGTGGGTCTGGCCGATGAGGTGCTCAAGAAGCCTGGGCCGCTGACCAAGGATGAGTTCGAGGCCATGAAGATCCACACGACAATGGGCTATGAGTTGCTCGAATTGGCCCGCTCCGATGAGCTCGCCAAGAACATAGCCCTCTGCCATCACGAGCGATTCAACGGCAAGGGATATCCCAATGGCCTGAGCGGCAAGGCCATTCCTCTTGAAGCACGTATTGTCGCGCTGGCTGATGTCTTCGATGCGCTGACCACCAAGAGAATCTACAAGAATGCCTATCCTCTCGACAGGGCCATGAGGATGATCGATGAGGAGCGGGGAGCACACTTCGACCCACGTCTGGTGGATATCCATCTCGCCGGCCTGCCAGCCATCCAGGAGATCCTGGACCGCTATGAGGACTCCTCCACGGCCACTCCGTTGGGTCAAGGTGGGGGGCCCGAAGTTCTGCGTTCCGCACTGGCGGACTTCGACTAGGGAACTGGAACCCGGGCAGAAAGGGGCAGGATTAGCGTGCCATTGCTCCCTGGCCTGTGTATACTGCCCGCATGTTGTGACATCTCGCGAGAGGAGCCACCATGAGGTTGCTAGGTATCATGAGCTTTCTGGCGTTGTTTCTGGCCGTCGGTTGCTCGGGAGACAAGAAGGATTCCACCGAGGGCCTGCCGCAGGCTCTCCAAGTCTGCAAGTATGCGGGCGAGCAGCAGTGTGGAAAGGACGAGAATGGTGCCTTTGAAGCGCTGCTGACCTGTGAGGTTACTGAAGAGCACGGTCGGGTATGGGTCATTGTGGAGTATTGCCCGGCTGGCTGTCTCGACCTCGCTTGTCTGCCTCCGGCAGAGGATGTCACCTACGACATTCCCACACTCGATGTCTATGTGGAGGTGGATGAGGATCTGACTCCTCCCTGCGAACCTGATTGCAGCGGCAAGGAGTGCGGTGACGATGGTTGTGGCGTAAGCTGCGGACTTTGCCCCACGGATCATAAGTGCACTGATGAGTTCGTTTGCGTTCTGCACTGTGAGCCGAAGTGTGACGGCAAGCAGTGCGGTGATGATGGCTGTGGTGGCAGTTGTGGGGACTGTCCTTTCCAGATGGGCTGCGCCCAGGGGCTTTGTGTCTGCCAGCCGTTGTGCGAGGGCAAGGATTGTGGGCCGGATGGTTGCGGTGGAACTTGCGGCGAGTGCCTGCAGGACTACATCTGCTCTCCTTTTGGCACCTGCGATGCAGTTTGTCAGCCTGACTGTGAAGACAAGCTTTGCGGCAAGGATGGATGTGGTGGCACCTGCGGCACTTGTACCCCGGGGCTTTACTGCAGCCCCGATGGCGCCTGCACTGACGTTTGTTACCCGGACTGCGCCGGCAAGCAATGTGGTCCCGATGGCTGTGGCGGCTACTGTGGCTTCTGCCCCTGTCAGACCTGTGCCCCGGAAGAAGCTGAATGCAGCCCCAAGGGCATCTGCATCGAATCCACGGCGGGCATCGGCTGCAATGACCTGATTCTTTGTCTGAATGATTGCATGGCCGGCGATAATGCCTGCCAGACTGCTTGCTTCAACAGCGCAACGCCACAAGCTCAGACCATGTATGAAGACCTCATCAACTGTATCGTCGTGCAGTGCGGCACCAGCCCATCTGATGCCTGTGTTCAGGAATCGCTGGGCGGTTTCTGCGCGGGTCTGTTTCTGGCTTGCACGACTGACTGAGTCCCCTCTTGTACCCTTCTTTCCGGAGGAGCGAAATGAGAATAGTTACCCTCTCTCTCGTGGTGGTGCTGATGGCCGCCGCCTGCGGTGGCGGCGAAGAGAACAAGTCAGAGGATCTCCTGGTGCAGGATCTCCTCACCGGCGACTCCGTGGAGGAGATTGTCGCTCCTGTTACCAAGGAATGGCACCTGGTAGATGGGGCGGTGATTCAGGGCCTGTCAAAGCTGCGCGGCTTTGGCTGCAACGACGACTGGTTGTACGTCAATGTGGAGGGGGCCGGCAACAAGGGACTGTTTGCCTGGCAGTTCAGCGAGGAGCCGGCATTGGAACAGATCTTTGGCGGGGTCGGGGTGACGGAGGTGCTAGGGTCCGGTGCGCTGGTGGCAAACTACACACCAAACGGCACCACAGCTGTTATCGGAGTGGATACCGAGGGGATCGCAACGGACATGGGATTTGCCTTCGAGACCCTGGAAGTGCGCTCCTTGAGCTACACCGGGACCCATCTGGTGACCTTCTCCAAGGACTGGTCATCGGCATACTACCTGGTGCATCGCGCCAAACTCCCCGACGGCCCCTTCGAGCAGGTTGGCCCCCACTTCCTTGCCACTGGAATGGGCTTGTACGCTTCGCCTGAAACCATCTATGTGCTCACCGGCTCGGACCCCTTGCTGGGTACCGCGTGCCATCAGGCTCCGGTGACCGCCGGTGCGGCCGCGGGGTATGAACCGTGCCCTCTCTTTCCAAACTTCGTGGAGGATAAGCCGGGCGAACCTTACAGTGTCAACGCACAACTCTACGGCAATGGTCACCGCCTCGGCCTCTGGTTCCGGGTGAGCTACAAAGGGGAGCAGTCGGCCAGGCACTTCGTCGCATCGAACAAGAACAAGTGGAGCGAAGTGGAGGGAATCCCGGCCATTGAGCCAGCTTCCTGGTTCCACGACGGCGACAACATCTACGTCGGGCTGACCAAGAGCGGCGGCAAGGCCGCAGTTTGGACTGCTCCGTGGGATGGCGAAGCTGCAGCTGAGGCCATCGGCGAGGGACTCCCGTCCACCGGCGACAAGACCGGCGTGGCGGGTATCTGCCTGGCTGGGAATCAGCTTTACGCTGCCTGGTACGAGTACAATCCGGGAGGCAGCACCGTTCAACTCTATCGTCGCACTCGCTAGGTTCGAAGCGACCCGGAGGAAGCATGCAAGAGTGGATCGATCTGCGAAGTGACACCGTCACTTGTCCGGGCCCAGCCATGCGGGCGGCTATGGCGGACGCCGAAGTGGGCGACGCAGTTTATGGTGAGGACCCTACAGTCAACCGGCTGGAAGCGCGGGTGGCTGCCCTGCTTGGCAAAGAAGCGGCGCTCTATGTGCCCACCGGGACAATGGCCAACACGCTGGCTATCCGCCTTTGCTGCGAAGGTGGCGACGAGGTCCTTTGCGAGGCGCATTGCCATCCAGTCTACTACGAGGCCGGTGGGTCGGGGGCTTTTTCCGGGGCCATCTTCAAGACCATTCCCGGGGAGCGCGGCATCGTCACGGCAGCGGCCTTCAAGGAGTATCTCTATGAACCGGTCTACT
>CALGBT010000392.1 GCA_937884235.1 uncultured Pseudomonadota bacterium | reverse complement strand
TCTTGCACCGATACTAGCGAACTTCCCTGCAAACAGGTGCGGTGCGCCCTCCCATTACTCCGTCCTCGTTCCGGCTGGGCTGTCTCTTAGTCACAATGCGCTGGATGAGCTTTGCTCATGGAGCCTTGCGCGGGAGATCGACTTATGATCTGATGCTTTCTTGTCCTTATCAGCGGGGAGGGAAGTGGCATGGAGCACTACTTCGAGGTGAGCAAGTGGGCCAGGCGTGTCTATGGTGGGTGCAAGTTGGGCGACAAGCGGCGGACCAAGCTGACCATCTCTTTGGCAGCGACATTGGCGTCTCAACCTAGTGCCCCGCTTACGCCGACCTACCAGACGACGCCTCACTGGCCGCGCCCAGCGTGGCACCAGAATGTACGAAGCGCGCTGCGGCCCTGCTCCCCGGCGGAACCTACGCCAGGAAACTCGCCAGAAACAAAGTCGCAGTGATTGCGGGGGATTCCGCCTTCGTCCACGGGGGGCTATTGCCCCAATACGTTTCATCGCCTGCAGACATCGACGACATGAACGCCCGCTGGAGCCAGTTCGCCCGAGGCGAGTTGGGGGCGTATACGGACGAAGATATCTACGAGACCATGTGGGACCGCTCATTCAGCGACAGCGATGTCGACCCGGATTGCGCGACCCTCGCCACAGTCCGCACATCGCTGGGCGTCAGTCGCATGGTGGTGGGGCACTCCCGCTGGACCCACATCAATAACGCTTGCGACGGCATGGTCTGGCGCATCGATACGGGGATGTCTGAGTATTACGGCGGCAACATCGAAGTGCTCGAAATCAGCGAATTGGCAGTGACCCCATTGGCCGAGTAATACCCTGCCGTAAGATCTCCGCGAACAACTGCCCGTGAGCCACGGGGCCTGCACCAGAAAGTACCTCTTGTCATGAAACTCCGCTCCGGATACTATCATTCCTATCAAAGAAGTATCATGTTGCTCTGCTCATTTTGGAGGTCTGCTAGATGAAAGGTCAGAGACTCGTTGCATCCCCCGCTATTCCACGAACATACCGTTTGTCCCTGCCCAGTTTTGCGGGCCTCTTCGTTGTTGCTGTGTGCATCGCAGTGATGATGCCTGCAGTGGCCACTGAGCGGAAAGGGAAGAAAGGACCGAAGAAGACGACAACGAAGGCCCCCAAGGCTGGTGATACTCGCGTCAACAAGACGGATGGAGCCGAGATGGTCTTTCTCCCCGGCGGTAAGTTCACCATGGGTGGCAAGGGAGACACCTACGGGCCGGATCAGGAACCTGCGCACGAGCAAAGCGTGAAGGGCTTCTGGATGGCCACCAAAGAGGTCACTCGTGGCCAGTATCGCAAGTTCATGAAGGCCAACCCGAAATGGAGCATCGAAGGGGCCAGTGCCGACATATGTGACGGCGTCTACTTGAGGTATTGGCGAGAATCGTTTGCTGAGACGAAGGATGATAACCTTCCCGTTTTGAACATACCGTGGTCGGCGGCCGTAGCCTATGCCGAGTGGGCAGGGGGGCGCTTGCCCACCGAAGCCGAATGGGAGTTTGCGGCACGTGGTGGCAAGCAGCTGGAGTATGCATCCTCGACGGGGAAATACAGCACCAAAATAATGCGATTCAATGCAGAATCCCCAGTCCCCGTAGGCAGCTACCCCCCTAATCCCTACGGAATCTACGATCTAGCTGGCAACGCCGAGGAGTATTGCAGCTCGCTGCACAAAGAGTACCCCTACCAGGCAGATGATGGCCGTGAAGACCTCACGGCTCCCGGTGCTCGGATCACCCGCGGCGGAAGCTGGAAGGAGTGCATTTATCAGCGCGCACGCTCCGCCTGCCGGGCGAAGTTACTACAGGGCCTATGCCGTGGACTAGTTGGCTTCAGAATAGCCTCTTCCCCCTAGAGTCCCCCTTCAAATTGGAGAGTCTGATGAGAATAGTATCGAGATTTCCCCTTGTGATATTGGCCGTTTTGCTTGCTTGCGCATGTGCGCACAAGGCCGACGTAGATTGGGTAACGCTGCCAGGTGGCGAGTTTACGATGGGACAGCCCTCTCTGCCAATAAAGAGTGAGACACCTGGGTGAAGTAGTTTAGAGTAGA
>CALGBT010000391.1 GCA_937884235.1 uncultured Pseudomonadota bacterium | reverse complement strand
CCCTGGCCGGAGCCCCAGCCCCTGACGGTGGGTTGCTGCTGGTTGGCGAATTCAGCAGCAGTAGCCTCGACCTGGGAGGCGGGCTGCTGGTTAACAGCGGTGACCATGAGTCCTTTGTCGCGCGCTTCAATGCCCAGGGCACCCACCAGTGGTCGTTGCAGGCAGATGCGTTTCTCCAAGTGGCAGCCTCGGGCCCGGGGGACAAGACAATTGTTATGGGGCTGCAGACTCCATATCAGACCGGCTTTGCCGACTGCCTGTCGCCCAACGTTTCTGGAGTGCGTTTCCTTGCTGGCAGCATCGATGGGGACGGTGTGCTGGCGCTTCATCGCGCCTTTGGCATGGTTGATGGGCTGGCCCGGGTGGGCGGTCTGGCGGTGAGCGACGCTACGCTGGCCGCGGGGGTGACTTTCCAGGGCGAGCTGACCCTCCCAGGTGCGACTTCGGTTTCGGCATCAGACGATGCAGTATCCCTCTTCCTGATGCCCGCCTCCTTGACGGTTCCAGAGAGCATCTGATAGGCTCTGGTTCTGTTCCACTGAGTGTGTCTGCGGTGGCCGGACTTGAACCTCGGAGAATTGCTGGTGCGTTGGAGAAGCAATCTTGGGGCGCTCCTGCTGGGGATTTTTGCGGGATTCACCCTGCTGGAGATAGGTCTGGCCATCTGCACTGACGTCGATACCGACTGGTTTTCCGGCAAGGCCTTTCTCTCCCTGGACCGTGGCAAAGCAATCTGTTTCGCCCCTGGCCTCACGGTCGAATTGCCGTATGATATGCACCGAACTGAGGACCGGGCGATGCTGGTTGCCAGAACCCGGCAATGGTTCGTGGATGGTCCGCAGATGGCTCTCGAAGAGCTCCTGGACCTGGCTCCTCACTGTGTGATTATTGATGAAGTAGTGAGGGAACTTGGGCCGGCTCCTGAACGCCCTCAAGTGGTGCCCGTGTTTGGCGACTCCTTCGCTTTTGGGGACGGGTTGCCCATGCAATTCACCGTCGCAGCCTTCCTGGCGGCTGGTGACCCCCACCGTAACTATCCGGTGCTGGCCATGCCTGGTGGCTTCATCACCGACCTGCCCGGTCAGTTGGAGCGATTCAAGGAACTGGCCCGGGAGCGAGGTTGGCATGCCACCGAAGCCATCTATCTCTACAATACTGATGACGTGCTCGTACCCGAGAGCCTAATGGATGATCGGTGTGCCGATGGCCGTAATGATCGCCAGTGCCGGGAGTCTGGGGACGCTACCTCTTCCGGGTTGTGGGAGGCCATGGCGGCTCACTCCCGCGCCTATCGCATCGTCCGTCGCTACTTTGAGAATCAGAGAAAGACGCGCGCAACGCTGCAGTACTATCGCATGCTCTATGATGAAGCGACCCCCGACGACGGGCGGCAACATAGCCGGCAGATTCTGCGAACGGTGGACCGCGCGCTGCGTGATGCAGGAATCCAGTTGCATGTGGTCATCTACCCGGTACTCACCGTCGGGGACGACGGTACCTACCCGCAGCAGGACCTACACGATATTGTCCTGAGATGGTGCGTAGAAGATGGGTTGTCATGCTATGACGCAGCCGCAGCAGTGTTGGGCGGCGGGGACGCTGAGGGACTGATTCTACACCCCCAGGACCGCCACCCCAATGATGTGGCCAATCGCCGCATGGCCGCGTTCCTACTTGACGAAGTGCTTGCACAGGAGGGGCAGGGTGAGCAGTAGAGGAAAGAACCTGATGGCCCTGTTCGGTGGCCTCGTCGTCGGGCTTGTCCTGCTTGAAGTCGGGCTGGCAACGCTGGGCGATGTGCATCGCGACTT
>CALGBT010000390.1 GCA_937884235.1 uncultured Pseudomonadota bacterium | reverse complement strand
CGTGGTCGCCACGAACCAGGCCCGGCCGGCCTTGACCAGATAGTCCATGCGGTGCATGGAGTCGGCGGCGTAGTGCTCGAGGGCAGCCTTGCAGTCTGCCTTGAAGCTCTCCAGGTGGTCCAGCCGCCAGGACTTGAGGCGGCGCATGGTGGTGACGGCATCATCTGAGGTCTCGAAATGTTCAAGGAGGTCGGTCTGGGCGGCGAGGACCTGCTCCCATGGAGTTCCCTCCAGGACTGTCTCCACCGGTTCCAGGACGATGTTGGAGCCGGGGGCGGCAGCCTCGGCCTCAGCCTTGTCCTTGCGTCCGCAACCGAGGCTCAGAGTGCTGGTCACACAGAGGACCAACAAGAGGGAGAGGTGACGGCGGGGACGCGCCAGCAGCATCAGCGCCAGCAGTCCCAGCCACACAGCCCAGGAACTGGTCCCGCTCGTCGCCGAGCAGCCGCCGCTGGATTCCTCTGGAGCGTCGGGCTCTGATTCCACGACTGCCGCGGCACAACCGGGCAGGCTCTCGGCCAACTGGAGGCTCACCGTTTGCACCAGACTTCCATCGAGATCGAAGAGCTCATAGGAGAGGGCACCAGGAGGCGGGCAGTTGTCCACTGTTTGCGCGCAAAGCTTTGAGCAGGCACACTGTTCGTCCTTGGTGCAGTCCTCCTCGGGGCAGGATTTCAGACCCGTGCCGTGACTCGACCCCACCGGTTCGCACTGGCAATCAACCTGGGCATCCACGGTATCCAGGCCGATGCCGTCCAGAGCCTCCCAGATGGTTACTCGGCTGGTCCCCTCGACGCGCTCAACCCGAGCGGCCATGCCGCATGAAACGTAGCGGGTCGTCAGGTCCAGGACCACCGTTTGCCCGACCACGGCGGCAGAGAAATTCCAGGACGGTGCGAAGGGCTCGGCACTGGCAGCGTGCCAGGGGAGTAGAAGCAAGCAGAGCGCTGGTAGCCACGATTTCATGAGTCCTCCATGGCATCAGGTCTAACACCGGCACCGCACCTGGTCAAGAAAGGAGCGGTGCGAAGATTCTCTTGTGTACACCGGCTCATATCGTACAATGGCAAGGCTGTACAGTAACCAACCGGCGAGGGTGATGTGAAAATGCGATGGCTTTGGTTGGTCGGCGCACTTGCGGTCTGGGGTTGTGGCAACCCAGGCAATGCCGTTATCAACGATTTTCCTTCCCCCGATACGGTGTGCGAGGATCTGGGAAGCACCTCTTGCTCGTTGGATAGCAAGGGCGCCTGGCTCGTGCTGCGCTGCTCGGTGGATGATCAGGGGGCGCTCTTCTGGCGGACCAGTCATGCTTGCGAGCACGGCTGTAAGGACGGACTCTGTCTGGCTGCCGATGCTGACGCCGGAGATGTTACTTCCACCGGCAGTGATGCCGATGCCCTGGGCAATCTACCCGACGCAGTAACCAAGGATAGTGGCCTGCATCCGGATGCTGACGATTCCACGCAGCCTCCGGATATCTGTGTTCCGGACTGCGTCAACAAGAGCTGCGGTGACGATGGGTGTGGCGGTGGCTGCGGCGAGTGCGATGGCAAGGAAGTCTGCCTTCCCGACGGCAGCGGTTGCTGTCTTCCCGGGTGCCAGGGCAAGCTCTGCGGTGATGACGGCTGCGGCGGCACTTGTGGTGACTGTCCCGACGGCACAGAGTGCACCAAGTACAACCAGTGCGGTCCCATCTGCGAACCAAAATGCGCCAACAAGGAGTGCGGGCCTGACGGCTGCGACGGACTCTGTGGGGAGTGCCCCGCGGGGAAGGGTTGTGGTCCCCAGGGGCTTTGTTCCATCTGCATCCCCCAATGTGAGGGAAAGGATTGCGGCGATGACGGCTGCGGTGGCTCTTGCGGAGCTTGTCCCTTCGGGTACGGGTGCAAGAACTTCAAGTGTGATGAGCCGTGCGTGGCGGTCTGCGTCGGCAAGGACTGTGGCGATGACGGCTGCGGCGGTTCCTGCGGCAATTGCCTTCCGGGGGAGCAGTGCCTCGAAGATCAATGCAAACTCGTTTGCACCCCCGTCTGTGGCAACAAGGAATGCGGCTCCGACGGTTGCGGCGGGACCTGCGGCAAATGTCCCGCCTGGGCATGGTGCTCGCCCCAAGGGGAGTGCATCTCCGATTGTGTGGCTCCTGATTGTGAGGGCAAGGTGTGCGGTTCCGATGGCTGCGGTGGCAGCTGTGGCGACTGTACCGATGGGCAGGCCTGCACCGAAGCGGGGCAGTGCGTCACCCCGGGTGATGGTTGCAACGGGCTTGATGAGAAGGGATGGTGCGACGGCAACAGTCTCGTCACCTGCGTCAACGGTGAAGTCTATGTCACCGACTGTAAATCTGTGGGCAAGAATGTCACCTGCGAGTGGCTGCCGGCCCTTAACAACTTCGGCTGTTTCGAACATGGGGAGTGTGTTCCTGATTGCACCGGGCTTGAGTGCGGCCCCGATGGATGCGGCGGCACGTGCGGAGTCTGCGCGGTTGGCCAGCAGTGTCTGGACGGCGAATGCAGCGGTCAGGGGCCGTGCGGCGACGTCATCTTCGAGGGCTGTTGCGAGGACGATGTGTTGCTGTGGTGCGACAACGGAGTGCTCTGGTTCCTCGATTGCAAGGGCCTGATCAATCCGTCCCAGCAGAAGTGCGGCTGGAACGACGTGCTCGACTTTTACGACTGCGTTGCCGAGCAAACAGAGGGCCCGGAGCAGTTCCCATATTATTGTAAGGGCGAGTGTGTGCCCAGTTGTGCCGGCAAGCAGTGCGGCGACGATGGCTGTGGTGGCTCCTGCGGGGCCTGCCCCGCTGGCACTGAGTGTGTCGACAACGTCTGCCAGGGGCAGGGCGGATGCGGTGGCTACAGTGAGGTGCCGGCCTGCCAGGGGGATACCGTGGTCTGGTGCGAAGATGGCAATGTCTTCTTTCAGGACTGTGCAGACATGGGGGCCTTCTGGCATTGCGGATGGGTGCCTGACCTCTTTGTCTATGGCTGCGTGGAGGAGGTCTGCATCCCCGACTGCGAGGGCAAGGCCTGCGGCGATAATGGGTGCGGCTACGTCTGTGGTTACTGTCCGGCGACCCAGTACTGTAACGACAAGTCCCAATGCGTTTTCGGCCAGGGATTCTGCGGCGATGTCGACTATATCGGCCTGTGCGAGGCGAACAAGGTGAAGTGGTGTCAGAATGGCATTCTTCAGCAGTTTGATTGCGCCAGTCTG
>CALGBT010000389.1 GCA_937884235.1 uncultured Pseudomonadota bacterium | reverse complement strand
GCCCCGAGGAAGTGACTGACATGGACCGGTCGGTGAAGGGCGAGGTCATCAGCTCGACCTTCGACGAACCGGCACAGCGCCACGTCCAGGTTGCAGAGATGGTCATCGAGAAGGCCAAGCGGCTGGTGGAGCACAAGCGAGACGTCGTTATTCTGCTCGACTCCATTACTCGTCTGGCCCGGGCTTACAACACCGTGGTTCCGCCCTCGGGCAAGATCCTTTCCGGTGGTGTTGATTCCAATGCGCTGCACAAGCCCAAGCGGTTCTTCGGCGCGGCCCGAAATATCGAAGACGGTGGCAGCCTGACGATCATCGCCACGGCACTCATCGATACTGGCTCTCGCATGGACGAGGTCATCTTCGAAGAGTTCAAGGGTACCGGCAACTGCGAGATGCACCTCGACAGGAAGCTTATGGAGAAGCGCATCTTCCCCTGCCTCGACATCAACAAGAGCGGTACCCGAAAGGAAGAGCTGCTATGCTCTCCAGACACGCTCACCCGGGTCTGGATTCTGCGTCAGCTACTCCACCCCCTCAATGTCATTGACGCCATGGAATTCCTCCTTGATCGCATCTCGAAGTACGATACGAACAAGGAATTCCTTGATTCGATGAACCAGTAAGGCTATATAGGGTACTCTTTGTCGAAAGGAGTTTTACAATGAAGCCCAAGATTCACCCAAAATACGAAGCGGCCAGCGTTACTTGTGCCTGCGGTGAAGTTGTCGAAACACGCTGCACTAGAGGTGACTTCTCTGTAGAAATTTGCTCCAAGTGCCACCCTTTCTTCACCGGGAAGCAGAAGCTCCTCGACTCCGAGGGACGCGTGGAGCGGTTCAACCGTAAGTACGGGCGAGTGGTCGAGACCAAGGACTAGCCGTCGCAGTCTCTCTGTCTCGCAGCGTTCTGCCCGGGCTGTGCGGTTTCACTTTCCGCAATGACGGGTCCCCCTTTTGACCTATGAGCCCCAATTCCTATGAAAAACATACCAGTGGGAGGACAGGCGGTTATCGAGGGCGTGATGATGCGCTCACCGCACTGCCTGGCAGTAGTCGTCCGCACTCCTGATGGCAAGATCATCGTGCGCCAACGCAAGTGGATCTCCTTGGCCGAGAAATGGCGCTTCTGGCGCTGGCCCTTCTTCCGGGGGATCCTCACCTTGGGCGAGTCGCTGCATAACGGCATTTCGGCGTTGAACTTCTCAGCCAGTGTGCAGGAGCAGCCGGGGGAGGCACTGGAGAAACCTTCGTCCCTCTGGCTCACCATGACTGTCGCCGTAGTCATGGCCCTGGGCCTCTTCGCAGCCCTACCCCACTTCCTCACCTGGGGTGTCGGCTGGTTGGCCGGCTCTGACAACTTGACCGGGGGCACTTCGGTGGTTTTCCATCTGGTGGACGGTGCCATCAAACTGGCCATTTTCGTGGGGTACATCTGGGCCATCTCACTGCTCCCGGAGATTCGCCGGGTCTTCCAATATCATGGTGCGGAGCACAAGGGCATTTACGCCTACGAGAAAGGACTGGACCTGACCATTGAGAATGCCCGCATGCAGACTCGATTGCATCCCCGCTGCGGCACCGCCTTTCTGCTGGTAGTCCTGTTCACCGCAATCATCTTCTTCACCCTTACGTTACCGTTTTTGCCACCGGCCAGCGACATTGCGCTGGTCAACCATCTGGTCCTGGTGCTCATCAAGCTGGTCTTCCTCTTTCCCATTGCCGGGCTCTCATATGAAGTTATCAAGCTCGCCGGGAAGAATCCGGAGCAGCGATTCCTCCGCCTGGCTATCCTGCCAGGACTGGTCATGCAGCGGTTGACGACGCAGGAGCCTGATGAGGGGCAGCTGGAAGTATCGGTGGCCAGCCTCCGAACCGTCCTGGCGGCGGAAGCAGCTCACGCTGCCAATCCGGAAACAGAGATCACAACCACTCAGGAACAATATGAGTCCTTTGCGGAGTTCGTCGAGCGACACAAGGAGACTGACTGATGTTTCAGAAACTTGCCGAAGTTGAAGCCCGGTTCGTCGACCTTGAGAATATGCTGGCGGACCCGGCAATGATGGGCGACCGCAAGCACTACACAGAGATCGCCAAGGAGCGCGCTGCGATCCTGGACATTGTCGAGACCTACAGGCTCTACAAGGCTATCATGACGGAAATCGAGGAGAGCGAAGAGCTCCTCGGTGATGAGGACAACGACATCCGCGATCTGGCCCGGGAGGAACTCATCGGACTGCGCCAGCGCAACGAAGAGCTGGTGGGGCGCCTGAAGTCGTTGCTCCTGCCCAAAGACCCCCGGGATGAGAAGAACGTCATCCTGGAGATCCGCCAGGGGACCGGAGGCGATGAGGCTGCACTTTTCGCCGGCGACCTGTTTCGCATGTACTCCCGCTATGCCGAGGCCAAGAACTGGAAGGTGGAAATCCTCAGCATCCACGAAACGGAGTTGGGTGGGATCAAAGAACTGGTGGCAGTGGTGTCGGGCAAGATGGTCTACAGTCACTTGAAATACGAGAGCGGCGTCCATCGCGTCCAGAGAGTTCCGGAAACCGAGACCCAGGGCCGTATCCACACTTCTGCGGTCACCGTTGCGATTCTGCCGGAGGCAGAGGATGTCGACGTCGAGGTCCGGGAAGACGACCTCAAGATCGATACCTACAGGGCCTCGGGCGCGGGCGGACAGCACGTCAACACCACCGACTCGGCCATTCGCATCACCCACCTGCCAACGAACCTCGTGATTACCTGCCAGGATGAAAGGTCCCAACACAAGAACAAGGCCAAGGCCATGAAGATCCTGCGCTCCAAGCTCTTTGAACTGCAGGTTGAAGAGCAGCAACGGGAGGAACGTGACAGCCGGCGCGCGCAAATCGGCTCCGGCGATCGCAGCGAGAGGATCAGGACCTACAATTTCCCTCAGAACCGCCTGACAGACCACCGCATCGGCCTCACCCTCTACAAGCTTGAACTGATCATGGAGGGAAACCTCGATGAGACCTTCGACGCCCTTCGCACCTATTTCCAGGCTGAAGCCATGAAGGGTGGCAACAACTAGGCCACGCTTGACACTTGCGCCAGCCAAACATAATATCCTCCGAGGTTGGTGGGATTAACGGCGGAGGAGAACTTCTCGATGAAACTCTCGACACGAGTAAGATACGGATTGCGGGCGCTCATAGAGTTGGCATCACTGCAACAGGATTCCCCCGTCTTGCTTGACCTGGTGGCCAAGCGACAAGGCATCTCTCGCAAGTACCTCGATGCCATCTTCGCTCGCCTCAAGGCAGCCGGGATTGTCTCCAGCAGCCGCGGCGCCGGGGGTGGTTTTCTCATGGCCATGGACCCGGCTGACATCACGGTGCTGGATGTCTATGTCGGGCTCGAGGGGCCCATCACGCTGGTGGAGTGCGTTACGCAGGACCGACATTGCGGCATGGAGGAGACCTGCCCCACCAAAGAAGTCTGGGCTGAGGTTTCAAAGCTGATGTCCGACTACATGCGGAGCCTGACGGTCGCCGACCTTATGGAACGCAAGCAGCAGAAAGAGGAAAAGAGCTCCATCATGTTCTACATTTGATGGTGCGGCACTTGTGAAGTGCCGGGGCCTTCGAACGAGGCCACTGCGTGCTCACCCCTCTTTGTCCTTCTTGACGACGGCCTTGACACTCACCTGCCCATCGTCACAGACCACCCGGAAGTTGACCCGTTTGCCCTCGGGGACCTTTTCCAGGATCCGCTCAACGCTCCTCTGCACGACGCTAGCGGAGAGGCTCTCCGTATTTTCCCCGACGCGCTTCTTCTCGCGCATCAGACAGTCGTAGAGCGCTTGCACTTCCCCCGGCGCGAACTCCGTTCGTCCCGGCGATGTCTTCTCTCGTAGCTGGTCCGCAGCAACCTCGGCAGCGTTGGCCAACGCGGGGTCGGCGTCCCCTTCCCGTCGGCGGAAGCGCCGGCGCTTCGACACCAGCGACTCTTGGGGGCCACTTCGATCGCCAACCTCATCGGGGATGTCTTCAACCCCCTCCCCTGCTGGGGTCCGCCCGCCCATGACATTGACGCCCCGTCGTATCTGCCCGTCTTCAATCATCCTGACTACCCGGTCCCAGTAACTCCGGTATGCTGTGTACCTCTGCTGCAGGCTGCGAAAGCGGAACTTAAAGACAGTACTACCGCGCCGCAGAACCTGAGAACGACGAAAGATCTTGTCTACCTCGCTACGCAGATAGGTTGGTTCCATCCTCTCGATGCCCATGAAGTACTGGTCATAGAGGACGCGCAGCCGAGCGATGCGAGCATCGAGCTCGGCCAACTCTAGTTCCATGGCATCCTTGAGCGTCTTGGATGCCTCGTACTTGGATTCATGTCGTTTCGCGGCCATAGCCTCTCTCCCACACCACTAGCAAGCATAGACAGGTGTGCAGAAAATGGAAACGCTTTCCGCTTGTAGTCCCCCAAATGTTGTTGCCTACGCGTGGACGCTGTGCTATAGCAAACGCACTTTGAAATGAGGATGCCCCAATGAGAATATATCGTGGCAAAGTCGAGCCTGCGGCGCTCGAAATTCTTGACCGACTAATCAAAGAAAACCTGGTGGAAGTCGACCCTGCAGAGATCGATGAAGCCCGCAAGGATCTTGAGTCGGTTCTCCTGGAATACATGCGCATGCATCGTGAGATAAACGAAGCTGCCAAGGACATGGCGGACAAACGAGGGCTTGACTACTCGGCGTTGGGCCGCATCCGCCGTAACCTGGCCAAGGAACGCAACTTCGGCATGGACGACGAGGGCCTCGACTACATCATCGAGCAGATGATCGAGATCATGTTCTCCAGCGGTCATGTGGATGAGGTTTGGGGCGAAGACCATGTGCTGAACAAGGCCATCGCACCAATTCTGAAGAAGCACATGAACATCACTGAAGAGGTCGACAAAGAGGTTCGCAAGCAGATCAAGAACCTGGAAGATGCCGAAGGCACCGTAAGCTGGGAAGTCGAATACCAGCAGAAGAAGGATAAACTGGAACGTCTCAAGAAACTCAAGTAGTTCGCCGCTAACCTGCCCGCTGGAGGATCCCATGAGCAATGCATTCGAAGGCCTCGAACCACGCGTAGTCTGGAAGAACTTTGCGGCACTTACTCAGGTCCCCCGCCCATCGGGACACGAAGCCCAGGCGCGGGAATTCATGATCGGCTGGGCCAAAGAGCACGCTTTTGACACAGAGGTTGATGGCGTTGGCAACCTCCTGGTTCGGGTCCCGGGGGCCGCCGGCAAGGAGAATGCGCCCACCCTGGTCCTGCAGGGCCACCTTGATATGGTGGGCGAGAAGAACAATGACGTCACCTTCGATTTTCTCACGGAGCCATTGAACATCGTGCGAGATGGTGACTGGCTCAAGGCTCAAGGCACCACCCTCGGGGCCGACAACGGCATCGGTCTGGCCCTGGCCATGGCTCTGGCCGAAGACCCTGAAGTTGCCAATCCCCCCCTGGAGATTCTCTGCACTATCGAAGAGGAAACGGGACTCGTTGGCGCCACCAATCTGCAGCCAGGCTACGTCACCGGACGGCGCCTCATCAACATCGATTCGGAGGAAGAAGGCTACATCTTCGTCGGCTGCGCCGGCGGCTGTGATACGGAGACCTTCCTGCCGTTGGAGTTTGTTGAGTTGCCTCCTGAGTTTCAGATCCTCTCGGTGAAAGTCAAGGGCCTGGTGGGCGGACACTCCGGGTTGACCATCCACGAGAACCGGGGCAATGCCCTGAAATTCCTGGCCGCCCTGCTACGCCGGGCGGCACTGCAGGATGAGTTTTCTCTCTGCCTCTTCTCGGGCGGAGATAAGCACAATGCAATTCCCCGGGAAGCCCAGGCCATCGTCGCCGGGCCCGCTGACCTTAAAGAACGCCTAGAATCGCTGGCCGCCGAGATGAAGCCAGAACTGACCCAGGAGTTTGGTCGCATCGACGGCGGTTTCTTCTTCGAGTTTGCCGGCGCCGGCGCCGATGAGGGGTTGCAGCGGGAAGATTCCATCAACTTCTTCAATCTGCTCCTGGCATTGCCCCATGGCGTCGATACCATGTCCAAAGAGATCTCGGGAATGGTGGAGACCTCCAGCAATCTGGCCCGCGTAGACTGGGAAGATGACCACGCACTGCTGCTTAATTCGAGCCGGTCATCGGTGGCCTCCGCCCTGGATCGTCTACTGGAGCGAATCAGCGCCGTAACCGCGCTGGCCGGTGCAGATGCACAGCATGGTGAGGGGTATCCCGGCTGGCAGCCCAACCTTGATTCCGAGCTCCTCGTCATTGCCAAGGAGCAGTACCTCGCCGTCACCGGCAAGGAGGCGGTGGTAACCGCCATTCACGCAGGTTTGGAATGCGGCATTATTGGCGAGCAGTACCCGGGCATGGACATGATCTCCATCGGCCCGGACATGTTTGATGTTCACTCCCCGGACGAGCGCCTCTCCATCCCCTCGACGGCGCGGTTCTACACCTTCCTCAAGGCACTGGTTGGCGCGCTGTAGCGAGCTGCTACGGGCTGATTGACGGTGCGGCCAGGAGCAGGGCCTTCAGGTCATCATCGGTGAAGCGCAGTCCAGCTCCAAACATGTAGTCTCGATAGTCATTGTTCAGGATATCGTCGACGCCACCAGAAACGAAGAAGTGGTTGGCAACCTCAAACTGAATGAGGCCACGCAGCCGGGGATTGTCGTTCATGGTGAAATCGTAGAGGTCAAACTGGAACTGCAGCCGGTCCTTGAAGAAGTCGAAATCAAGACCCAGGCCGCCGGAGTTCTCCATGATGCCGAAACGGCCGGTGAGGAAGTAGAACTTCTTGGCAAACTGGAAGGAGAACTTCAAGGCATGGCTGGTTTCCTGCACATGCTCCTTGACCGCCGGAGGCTTGCCCGGATCGTTGGTCGTCGTGGTGATGAAGACGTCTGAAACGGAGCCTCGCGGGTCGTCCACGACCTGGAGTAGATAGTACTTGTCCTCCTTGGGGCGGAAGCGCAGCGAGAGGATGTTCTTGAAGGACTGCTCATAAAGGTTGTAGCTGGATGCCAGTTCAACTTCGGTCTTCATGAGGGTGTAGCTCTTCACGAATCCCTTGGTGTCAGCCACGATCTCTTCGATTTCCTCCACCAACCGGTCGTCAGTAAGAAGACGCCCGATGGAGCCTTTGCCTTCTCGCAGGCCAGCGCTGATTTCCCTGACATTCTCCAGCGACTCGTCCAGCTTCTGCAATGACAACTGTGCGGAGAGCAAGGTCCCCTTGACAGTGGACATGGCAGCTTCCACGTCCCCCTGGCTGCGCTGCAGCAGCGTCACGAGACCGCCAGAGAAATCTTTGAAGTTGTTGAGGGTATCGGTGAGGGTCTGCCGGTTATTGTCGCTGAAATCCGCGACAAACTGGGAGAACCGCTCGAAGTTATGGAAGATCCGCTCCAACTGGCTGATGCGTGGCGAGATTCCCGATTCCACCAGGTCGTTAAGCTGCAGGCCGACGTTGTTGAGCTGCCCCGCCGTTTCGGCCAGTGTGTCCACCAGCTTCTGCACGTCCCCGGCAGAGACAATGGCCTCCAGCTTCTGGGCGATCTTGCGGGCATCAAGGCTGGTCTCCTCGACGTTGGCGGCGATGCGAGTGATGGTGCCATCCTGAACGATGCGTTCGATCTCCTCCGATACCCGGCGGGCTCGTTGGGCAATGCTCTTCGATTCACCGCTGATGTCTTTGAGATTGGCAACAATGTCTTTGAGGTTGGTCCTCCCGACGTCGCTACCGATAACTTCGGCCAGTCCCCCCGAGATCTCTTCTACGTGGACGAGGATACGGTCGAGGCGCTCACCCACGTGTTCCATCTTCTCCATCTGGGCGAAGATTGCATCAAGGCCGCTAACTCCAATTACCAGGGGGATCTCGTCCCCCTCCTGCAAAGTCTCGCCGAATGCACCAGGGGCCAGCGCCAGAAAGAAGTCCCCTAGGATACTCGACTGTTTTCGCACCACTGCTGCGGCTCCGCGCAGCCTTCCGTCAGGCCCCTTTTCCCCAGCATAGAGAATCACTTTGCGGTCGACGCGAATCCCCACCCTGGCCTGGACGCCAGCCTCAGTGTTGACCCGCTCGATGGAAGAAATGGTGCCCACGGGGATACCGACCATGTTGACGTTGGACTTCTCCACGAGTCCGGTGACGTCGTCAAAAATCGCATAGACCAGGTAGGTATCATCGCTGGAGAAGACCGAGGTCTTAACCACCGAGACCATGTAGATGAACCCGAAAATGGTGGCGATGAGCATCACACCCACCAGCACCGGGGCTCGAATTGCGCCTACCCTCATACTTCCCCTCCTGAGGCCACAATCGCTCGTGGCGGCAATGACGAAGCCGCCAGAAAGCGCTGGACCTCCTCCTTGTTACTGCTGAGAATGGCATCTGGTGGACCGAATTCTATGATGCGCCCCTCGTAGAGCATGGCAATATAGTCTGAGATGCGGAAGGTGCTGGCCATGTCATGGCTGATGACGATGGAGGTGACCTTCAGCTTCTCCTGGGCCCCCTTGATCATCTGGTCGACATTGTAGGTCATGATGGGGTCGAGACCCGTAGTCGGTTCATCATAGATGATCACCTGGGGGTTAAGGACAATGGCCCTGGCCAGTGCCACCCGCTTGCGCATCCCGCCCGAGAGTTCCGAAGGCGTCTTGCGTTCGATTCCCTCCAACTCGAGCAAGCTTAGCTTCTCTTTCACGATAGACAGGATCTCCCGGCGAGACTTCTTGGTATGCTCCTCGAGAGGGAAGGCGATGTTCTGCTCGACATCCATGGAATCGAAAAGCGCCGAGTGCTGGAAGAGCATGCCGAAATTGCGCCGTATCTCGGAGAGAGCTCTCGGCCGGAGCGAGACCATATCGGTACCTTCGTACAGGATCTGGCCCGCATCGGGTTTCAGGAGACCGATGATGTGCTTCACAAGCACGGATTTCCCCGACCCGGAACCACCGATAATCGTGGTGATTTTGCCCCTTTCAATGTCGAGGTTGACCCCTTTGAGCACCGCCTGGCTACCAAAAGCCTTGTCCAGGCCCATGAGGCGAATGATGGGGTCTGCTACTTGGAACACTCGCTCCTCCCTGCTAAAACATCATTGCGGTCAACAGATAGTCCAGCACAAAGATCATCACTGAGGCCAGCACCACCGCGGTTGTGGTCGCAGCGCCGACTCCTCTGGCACCGCCATCCGCGGTGTAGCCTTTGTAACAGCCGATTACCGATAGTCCAGTGCCGAAAACAGAGGCCTTGATGACGCCGTTGATGATGTCCTCGGACCCCATGAAACTCTTGATGTAGGCCATGAAGAGACCATAGTCGACTTGGAACCAGACCACTGCCACCAGGTAACACCCAACCATTCCCACGAAGGTGAATATGACGCAGAGCGCGGGTAGCATGATGGTGGTTGCCCAGACGCGAGGCACAATGAGATACTGGATCGGGTTGACGGCCAGGGTCTCCATCGCGTCAATCTGTTCGGTGACCCGCATGGTACCGATCTCCGTTGCCATGGACGAGCCGACGCGACCCGTCACCATCAGCGCAGCGAGGACTGGCGAGAGTTCACGGGCGAGGGCCAGCGCCACGCTGCCCCCGACCATGGCCTCCATTTCCAGGATGCCAAAAGCATAGATGCCCTGCAGGGCCATTACCGCACCAGTGAAACTGCCGGTGAGAATGATAATGAAGAGCGAGCCGACGCCGACAAACTCCATGGAGCGCATGAACAGCCCGAATCGAAAGGGCGGCCGGAAGGACCAGTAGAGGACCTGGAAGAACATGAGGACAATCCTGCCCAGTTCGTCCAAGAAGTTGATGACTGCTCTAAGCAAAAAACGCCCTCCCGTGCGCAGCGCACACCGCGCGCGTTAGCATTGCTTCTGATCATAAGGGCGGTTGGGGACACTGTCTAAAAAGGTGCTCTCCGGGTTCAGGGGGTGAATAGCTCCTTGAGGGTGATGGATTCCACGGCTGCAAAGGGCTGGCTGACCAGTGCCTTGACCTTCTTGATGGCACCCGATCCGGCCTGTCGCACCGACAGCCGGAACTCTCCTGTGGCGGGCACCAGCAGCATGCGCTGCATGGTATCGCTCCGCTGCATCTTGGTCAGCAGTTGCCAGAGGTTGTCGGGGGCAAACACCCGGCCCGTAGTTGCGGCCCCAGCAACGGCAATTGAGTAGCGCTGGCAGGCGCGCGCTTTGCCCGCCAGGCGATTGTGGTTGGTGGCAACCAGCACGGGACTGGCGAACTGCTTGTCATCCCCCGCCCGGCGAACTGCGTGAGTGCCTTCCTGCAACTCCACCACCACGGCAGCGTCTTTGCCAGGCTCCCGCGGCGCGATGGCATGGATGATGAAACTGCCAATGTGATGGCGAGCAGTGAGGAGCGTAACGAAATGGTCCAGCAGAGAGGTCCCTTCCGGGGCCACCGTCTCCACTGCCCGCCGAAATGCCAGGGCCGCGGGAAGGAACTTCTCCCGGGGCGGGAAAGTTCCGGCCCTATCACCATAGCCCAGATTGAGAAAAGCCCCCAGGCCAGCCTGGTTGACGCAGGAGAGGCACCCCAGGAAGCCGGCAAAACCCACCGACAGAAAGGGCTGCTCACCGGCCTCCGAAGGGAGGTGGACAAAGAGCGCCTGGTTCCGCAGCAGGTCCGGCGAGAGGCTCCAGTCGAGATTCCGGGCGAGGACGGCCCCACCCTTCAAAGCACCATCCGCAGTGGCACCACCCCAAACAGAGACAGAAGAACAGGCAGTGCCGATGTAGTCCACATAGGTGTTCAGCGCAATCACCTCCTGCCAGGTGAAGTCTTCATCCCGATAGCGGGAGCGAAAGGTTCCATTGTTGGCTTGTTTGGCACCATCGACGATCCCCCGGGCCTCATCCTGGAAACCATCTCCTGCGTCAATGAGTGGTGCCACCTGCTGCAACATCAGGAGGAAGAGCAGTGGACTGGCAGTCTTCTGCGCCAGATAGTTGTCCACCAGGTCCACGATCTGCTTGTGAAGAGCCGCCCCGTGAGCCACCCCGCGCTCATAATGTGTTCCCTTGAGCACCACCACGGGAAGTCCGCCGAGGCGCTCCGGCGGTGCCGCCAGGCACCAGCCGGAGGCCAGCCAGACGATAAAGAACCCCATCACTGCTATTCTACGTTTCAACATGCACCTCCGGCGTTGCCGCAGTCGCGGCCGGTCTCAACTGGTCAGAAAGTACCATTTCGCATAGGTCTGTGTCATGCTACTTTCCGGTTCGGTCAGCCCAGTCGGGCCCGGCCGGGACGGACCGCGGCAAAGAGGTAGTGCCTGATGACTCGCGGAGAATTTTCCTTGATTTGGCATGACTGGCTGCGCGGAGTGTCGCTCATTGGGGCGCTCCTCCTACTGGTGGCCATTCATTTTCTGCACCTCTTCTCGGCACCGGACTACGCGCTGCTCGTGGTTTGCGTGGCCCTGCTGGGGGGGCTAGGCATGGCAGCATCTGTCTGCCTTTCGTCCCTCTCGCCACTGCCGGTGCGAGTTATCGCCCCACTGGTGGCCACGGCCGGTGCACTGCTGGGGTTTGTCGGTGTCTTCCAGACCGTCTACCTGCCCGAGCCCTACGCCACAACAACGCTCTCCACCACTGCTCCCGCCAGCACCCTCGTGGTGCCTACCGATGGACTGGCGGAGAGCTACCTGCGGGTGCAGGGACGCCCCGGGGCCAGCCCCTCGGGAAAGGACAAAGAGGTGACTGTTCATCTCTCCATTTCAGGCCTCGGAATCGAAAGAAAGTTGAGCCTGGAGTTCTTCAAGAGCAAGACCACCAGCGGCGCCAAGGGCAACACGTCGCTGGGCCTGCGTGATGCCGACACGGTGCTCCTTGAGGGGCTGCAGCCCGGAGTACTGGAGGTGGCGATTACAGAGTTGAAACCTGAGACCGCACTGCCCATGGAGATGTCGCTACACTGGCCGCTGTTGCCGCCTTCCATGATTCGCATGGCCCTTTTCGGGGTGCTGGCAATGGCCTTTCTGCTCTCGCTCTTCGTTGCCCGCCGCAACCAGTTCCCCATGCTTTTGCCCTATGCCCTGGTGCTGGTCACGACTTACTGGTTCGTCGGTCAGGGAATACCTCCCCGGCAGCCGTTGTTGCCGCTGCTGGGCATCATTTTGGGAAGTGGCATTGCCAGTAGCGGAGTCGGCTACGGGCTAGGCAAGGGGATGCAGTTGCTGCTTCGCCCCCGGCGGGGCGAAGAACTTGCGCCGGGGCGGGCAGCCGCGGGCGAATAGCTTGTAACGTTGGGCGGCTCCCCCTATGATAAGCCGTCTCTCACATGGGATTATGAGCATGGCGTTTATTCGGGCGATACTGGACATTCGCAAAGGCGAACTAGGGAAGACGGCGGGCATGTTTGCCTACTTCTTCATTGTCATCGCCGCGTTCTGGTTCCTCAAGCCCTTGCGCAGCGTCCTGGTTATCGAGAAGCTCGGTGCCGACTCCCTGCGCCAGCTCAAGGTCCTCACCGCCCTGGTTTCCATTGGCGTGGTTGCGGCCTATTCTGTGGCCCTGACTCGCTTCTCCCGGGAACGCCTCACCTACGTCATCCTGGGGGCCTTCTTCTGGCTGCAGGTCTTCTTCTGGTTCTTTTTCACCTACCTGGGGGTCTACAAGACGGTCTATTACGGGTTTTACGTCTTCCTGGACCTCTTCATCACGGTCAACATGGCCCTCTTCTGGACTTTCCTGGCAGACATCACTCGCCCTGAAAGCGCCAAACGCCTTTACGGCATCATCGGCGCCGGCGGGGTCATCGGCGGCTTTGTCGGCAGCTTCACGTCCAACTCCCTCATCGAGCGGATTACTCCGGCGGACATGCTGCTCTATGTCGCTCTGGCCTACTCTTCGATCTTCTTCATTGTCTATGGCATTTCACGACGGGTACAGAGCATCAAGGAGGTCCCCAGCGGCACCATCGCGGTGGCCGGCAAATCCCGTCTGGCAGACGCCCTGGCCGGAGCCAGAGTAGTACTCAAATCAAAGTACTTCCTGGGGATTTGTTTCGTGCTGGCGGCTTACGAGTTGACCTCCACCATCAACGACTTCACCTTCCACAAGGCCGTCGAGATGATCTTCGCAGAGAAGGGTGGGACAGCCTCTCTGCTGGGCGTTCTGCTCACCTTCGTGGACCAAACCACCGGCCTGGATGTGACGAGCTGGCTGGAGGTGAACTTCGGCCTGCAGGTGGCCGGGGGCACTCTCGGCTCCTTCTTTTCGGGCTTCTACCTGGCCATGAACCTGCTCGCATTGCTGGTCCAGGTGCTCCTCACCTCACTGGTAATTCGCCGCCTGGGCATGACCACGGCCCTGCTAGTGCTGCCGGTTGCCCTGGTCGCCATGTCCATCGGGTTCTTCTTCTTCCCCGTGTTCCTCCTGGTGGAGTTCCTCTACTTGACAGACAACTCGCTCAACTACTCGCTTAATCAGACTTCCCGGGAGCTGCTCTTTGTTCCCGCCGGCCGCGAGGACAAATACCGCGCCCTGGCCTTCATCGACATGTTTGTCCTGCGAGCCGCCAAGGCCATGGCCGGGTTTCTGCTGCTGGGTCTGGCCGGGATGGCGACGATTTTCGGCTCCACCGGGTTCTTTTCTGCGTCCAGCAGTTCCATTCGTTGGTACATGCTGCTGACCATTCCCCTGGGGTTGGCCTGGATCGCGGTGGCTGTCTACCTCGGCCGCCGGTTTCATGGTTTGAGTGAGAGCGCGACTGAGCGCGACATGTCTCTGGGGACCGCACCGGAGGATTCGTACAATGTTCTGCCCATCGAATAGGCTGCCGCTTGCGGCCATGGCTCTGGGGCTGCTGCTGGCGCTGGTTCCCGTACCCGGATGGACCGGCGAGGGACCGAAGGTTTACATCGTGACCATGCACCCCGGCGATGCCCTCTTCACCGGTTTTGGCCACATCGCCTTCCGCATCGAAGATAGTAGTCAGGGCACTGATGATGTCTTCGACTATGGCACCTACGATGCTGAAGATCCGCTGTTGGGATGGAAGTTCCTGGTGGGGAGCCTTCCCTACTACTGTCAGCATACCTCCTTTGACGACATGGTAGCCTGGTACAAGAACGACTTCGGCGGTATTGAACTGCGGGAATTGAGCCTGACCCCGGACCAGGTAGCGAAGCTCCAGGCAAGAGTCTCCAATGATTGCCTCCCAGAGAACGCGGCATACGCCTATCACCACTTTCACAATAACTGCGCCACCAAGATCCGCGACATTCTTGACGACCTGCTGGGCGGGACCCTGGCGGCGGCAACAAAGCAAGCGCCTGCCGGCAGAACCCTGCGGAATCTGATTGATGCCAGCATGGCGCGGTGGCAGTTCGCGATTACTCGCTGGGCAGTCTTCGGGTTGCTGAACTGGGAGATTGACGCTCCGGCGACACGCTGGGAGCAGATGTTCCTGCCCTTCTACCTCTCCGAAGAGTTGGATGGCCTATCCCAACCGGCCCTGCCCGGGAATCCCCCGCTGGTAGGAGAGCGTACGCTGGTGGTTGGGGCGCAGCACGGTCCGCCCTCACTGCCCACCAGTACCTTCGGCGCTCTTTTCGCCCTTGTGCTCCTACTCCTCGCGCTGGCACCGGCGCTGCTGCCAGAGCGGGCGGCTCGACGCCTCTGCGGCGCCCTGCTGGTGGGCACTGGGACCATCGGTGGTTTCTACGGCATGGTTCTGCTCTTTTCCTGGGCGGTCTCGCCATATCCGGAAACGGCGGCCACCATGACTTTGCTGATTCTCCATCCGCTGCACTGGTTCCTGGTGCCAGCGGGCATCGGGGTCTGGCGAGGGCGGGAGCGATGGCGGCGCGGCGCGTTCCGCTATGTTCTGGCGGGAGTTGCACTTTCCGTCCTCGTCATCGTCGCCAACCTGAGTGGCCTCGTTCCTCAGCACATCTGGCACTACGGCGTGGGCTCCTGCTGCCTCACTTCTGGCATCGCCGTCTCCCTCTGGCGGCAACGACCGCGACTCTCCTAGGGACCAATGAAACTCCGTCTGCCACCATGGGCACGCCCCCCACTCCTGGCTCTGGGCGTATGCCTTGTGCTGCTGGCCTGCAAGGAGCAGACGACCTCCGAGGCCTCCCTCGGTTCCGGAGTCATCGGGAGCAGAGAGGCGACGCCAGGGGGGCCTCCAGCGAGCCTTCAGGACCCGGGGGACTCCCCATGCCGCATCGCCCACATTGAGTGGCGGGATCGTTCGACGCCGAGCCTTCCCCTGGGCACTATCACAGCCGGGTTGCTCGAGGAAATGCTGCCCGGGCACACCGGATCTGGCGAACCAGGCTGGACCCTCTTTGTGGAACTGGCGGTGACGCCATCCGAGGCAGACCTCGGACAGCTTCATTTTGGCGTACGAGGCTTCCTCAAAGACCTCAATCAGGTTCCGCCCCCGGTCCTGGAAGCCCTGGCCACGGGTGAAATTGGTGCTACCGCGGATTGCAACAACGGGTGGAACGGGGCAGGGTGCGGTGAGAGCCTCCGCACGACGGTTCTGGAAGCCCCGCTGCGACAAGTCATGGAGGAACTCTCCTTCCTCTGCAGGGCGCGCCGCATGGACGGAGATGCATTGGTGACGGCGCTGCGCGGGGCCGATGCCTGGCAGCAGGCGCAGCTGGCGCGCCGGGCAGGGGAACTCGGTGATACTACGACGGCCCCAGCGCTGCGAAGGCTGCTTGACAGCAACGATGACGTGGTGAAGCTCAGCGCCATTGCCGCCCTGGGTCGGTTGCATGACGTTGCTGCCATTCCCCAGCTTGTGCGGATGACTCAGGGGGCAGCGGAGTCCATCGTGCGGGCGGTAATGGTCTCACTGGCGGACATCGGGTCGGCCGAGGCTCGGCGCTATCTGGAAACCTGGGCGCAACACCATCCGCTAAATAACATGCGTGAGTTGGCCGCGGAACTGTTGCAAGGTGAATAGCTAGAGGCCTACGCGAAACGGCGACGAAGCACCATCAGAGCACCCAGCAGGGCAATCAACAGCCAGCCGGCAACCGGGGCCGAACCGGGGCCGGCGCCGCAGCCACTGTCATCGTCGGCATCACCACCGGAAGCGACACACTTACCATAGAGCAGGGTCTGGCCCTCGGGACAGGCATAAGGGTCGATACCATCAACGACGGCATCGGGAGTTGGGGGGATGTATCCCTCTTCGCACATGCCCGAACCAGTGCAACCGTAGCCCTCCGGGCAGGTGCCACAGGATCCACCACAACCGTTGTCCCCACAAACCAGCCCGGTGCAATCAGGCGTACAGACGACATCCTCGTCGGGGGTCGAGAGGTCCTGACCGAAGGGACTGATGCAGGTATCCGTGGCACTGCAAATAAGGCCGGCCGGGCAGGTGCCGCACTGACCGCCACAACCATCGTCACCGCACTGCTTGGTGCCGCAGTCGGCTTCGCACGGGGTATCTGATTCGCACTTCCCGTCCCAGGTGCAATAGAAGCCCTCGGGGCAGCTGCCGCAAGGATTGCCCTGGCCGTCAAAGCCACACTGCTTGCCGGCGCACCCCTGACCACAGTCCTGGGGACATGAGTCTGCGGTCTCACCATTTTCGCAAGCGCCATTGCCGCACACTGCCTGATTGCCGCCGCCACAGTCTTGGGGACAGGTCTGGGCGGTCTCACCGTTTTCACAGTAACTGTTGCCACAAATGGGGTTGTTGGCGCCACAGTCCTGGGGACACGTCTGGGCGTTTTCGCCGTTTTCACAGGAGCCGTTGCCACAAATGGGACCGGTGCCGCCACCGCAGGTCTTAGGATTCGTTCCCGAGGGGTCTGCCCCCCCTGGCGTACCACAGTCATAGTAGCCGCCTTCCGCCGACCAACCACAGCTGGGGTTCTCCATACAATCGATGGTCTGCAAGGCACCGCCTTCACAGTACTGGACAAGCTCGCCAGAGCAGCAGCCCTCGTAGGTAACAGTGCCGCAGGCGCCGCCATTGTTACCGCCACAGGCTGGCAACGTGGGGCACTGTGCACAAACATCCGCGCAACAGTCTCCAGCCCCGTCGCAAATATCATCGCAGTAGCAACTGCCGTCTGCGCTGGGACCGCCACAGGCCCCGGCACAGGTGTAGGCATAAGCATTAGCACCGCAGAGTAGAACCACCACCGCCGCCATCGAGGAGAACAACTTCAGAGCACTCAAGACAAACCTCCGGTTTGAAGCCGGCCGCATTATACTTATGAGAAAGACCAAAGATCAACAGTATCTCTCGCAATAGCCCCAGACAGGGATGCGGCGCCCCCGGAGGGTCTACTCGCAACCTTCCTGACGCAGCGCGGCCAACCCCACATTTTTCCTCTTGCCATCCCCGGGTCCCTATGCTAGAGAGAGGCTCTCTAACTTGATATTTGGACTAATTGGTTCCTATCTGGTTCCCATTTTTGGAGGATTCACGATGAAAAGACTTATCGCATTGACCGTTGTACTGACCCTCGCTTTGTTCGCTGGCTGCAAAGAAAAGTCCCCGGAAGAGAAAGGCAAAGAAGCCTTGAAAGCCGCTGCGGAGAAGATTCCTGACTCCCCCGAGAAGGTCGCCCTCGAAGCCACCAAGGCCGCCAAAGACGGAAACTACGTTCTGATCTATGCCATGCTGCCCGACTCCTACCAGGCAGACCTCCAGGCCATGTACAAGAAGTTCGCCGACAAGGTGGACCCCGAAATGTACAACAAGGTCTGGGCCGTTGCCGAGAAGGCAATCGCCGCAGTCAAGAAGAACAAGGACAAGATCGCCGAAGGCGGCATGCTTCCCAAGGAAATGCTTGAGCAAGGACTGACCACGGCCGAGGCCGTTCTGGCCCTCGTGAAGGAACTGAAGATCAATGATGCCGCAACCATGAAGTCCCTCGACTTCGCCGCCTTCCTGGCCGACAACGGTCCGAAACTGCACGAGTTCGGTTGGAAGACTGCCGAAGCCTTCCAGAAGGAAGAAGCTGCCTCGGTCAAGGGCATGATGGAGAGCCTCAAGGCCGAATTGAAGGGCGAGATCAAGGACGACAAAGCCACCGTCACCATCACCATCGGCGAAGAAGTCCAGGACACTGAGTTCGTCAAGGTCGAAGGCAAGTGGATCCCGGCCGACATCGCCGCCATGTGGCCGAAGTTCAAAGAAGAGACCAACAAGAACATCGACGAAGCTCTGGCCGAGATGGAAAAGAACAAGGATAAGATGAACGAGCTGCTGACCCAGGCCGAAGCCGCAGTGACGGCTTTCGAGAAGGACGGCAACATGGAAGCTCTGGCTCCTCTCATGGGCGCCATGGGCGGCATGTAGTCTCTGACGGCCCCAGGTAATGGGGCCGCTTCGTTGCTCCGCAATTTGCTATCCTCGAAGTACCTTGTGGTACATCTCCGTCGCAAATTTAC
>CALGBT010000388.1 GCA_937884235.1 uncultured Pseudomonadota bacterium | reverse complement strand
ACTGCGGGATGCCAATGGAACTCAAGTCGAACTCGTTGTTCACAGAAGTGTCTACGCCCGTCTTCACCTCCGGCACAGCCTCGGGTGAGAAGACCATGATGGTGCCAAAACCAATGTTGGGAATGGGGAGAGTCACCTTCCCCTGGAGCCCGGCAATGGGGTAGGTTCCGATAAAGACGTTATTGGGCACCTCTACACTCTTGGACCCATCATACCCGGTGGTTGGCAAGGGAAGGCCGGCTGTGGAAGCTACGTCCACGACCACGTCATCCAGGGCCTCGTTGAGGGCATCGGCAAAGGCATCATCGCTGGCCACGACGCTCACTGCCTGGGCTGCGGTATTGGTGCTGCTGGAGATGGGGAGCGTCGTCGCTGTTGTGTCGTCCGAGACGCCGGTCACCGTTACCTCATCAGGTAATGTTGACCCGTACTCCTGCATCGCCGTCTCGGAGATGGCAATGCCCAGTTCAGTGGCGGCTTTGGCTCCCTCGGAGACCTTCGCACCCTGCACCAGGAGCGAAGTGGGCGTCGAGGTCACTGTTGTGAGCATCGCGACGGTGTAGTTGGCACCAGTTTCCACTACGTCCTGGGTCACCTCATAACGAGTGTCAGTCATGGTGGCGGCATCTGGAGCCTGGCAATTCGTCCCAGCCAATTCGCTCGTAACCAGGCTCTGCATACTGAACGATGCCTTGGTGCAAAATGATGCCCGTCCCGGGTGATTGTCGATGTGATAGAGGATGTCCTCCTTCACCACCCCGGCCCAGGCGTCCATGTGTAACTCCTTGGCATAGGCCTCGAGGCACTGCTGGTTCTGGGTGGCGAGGATGATGTTCTTCACGTCTTGGCAAGCTTTGGTCAGGTTCTCCCCCGTCTTCTTGCATGCCAACCAGGTGCTGATGGACACGCCCGCGGTGAGAATCAGCATCCCGGTGAGAGTGAACAACTCACCATAAAGCCCTTGCTCCAGGGTGCTGCCGGGCAGGTCAAACCAGAGACCCTCCACCTGCTGCTCTGCTTCCAACTCCTGCGCGGCGCGGACCATCTCGCGACTGGCCAGGAATGCCGTTCGGTAGTTCTTGCCCCAGGCCTCGAGCGCAGTTGCGTGCTGCTCCATCTGGGCGGCAGTGAGATCTACCCCTGGTTCACCGTAGAGGTCATAGGTCTTGTTGTCAGTGACGATCTGTTCCATCACCGTGGCCGAGAGGGAAACCTCTACCATGGCCGCCTGGTACTTCTCGAAGGCCTTGTTGAACGTAGCGATCTTCTGCTGTACCGGCGACAGGCCACTCCCATCAGAACCGCCACCACAGCCAACCGCCGAAAGCAGCAAGAGGCTCGTGGTCATGGCAACCAACAGAACAACAAACGTCGCCGGAGAATTCAGCGCCCTACGGACCAAATGGACTCTACTCAGCATCTCCAACCCCTCTAGTTATCCCCAAAAATATAGCACACTCTAGCGCTCTTGCAGTCTGGTTGCAACTCCAAGTTACGGGTCCGGGGCCAACTGCGCGGTCCCCCCTTACGCGGTCATCGTGAGCGCAGCGTAGCGGCGTCGAACGACCTCTCCGCACCGCCCAGGTTCACTTCGTCGTCATGGTCCACACCCCATCCCAATCCTCTGGTGGGGGAGTGGTGAGGAAGTGGGTGCAGCGGTCGCGGTAGAGTTTCGAGAGGGAGTCGCCGGGGTGGAGGTTCAGAGCCTTTTCGAACTGGGTGAAGCCATCCTTGAAGTCCCGGGCGCGGTAATGCTTGAGGCCGGCAGTGTAGGCGGCGATAACCTTGTCCATGTATGGGAAACGGGCTTCGGGATAGACGTCCAGTGATTCGTAGATGGAGACTGCTTTGGCTTTCCCCTTCACCAGCAAGCGGTCAACTTCGCGAAAGCGGTATTCGCCGCTCAGGTCCGCCAGGGTGAATTCGCTGAAGAGCACCTGCGTTCCA
>CALGBT010000387.1 GCA_937884235.1 uncultured Pseudomonadota bacterium | reverse complement strand
AAAGGGGTCCTGACCGAAATGCGCCAGGTGCTCAGCCTCGTGGGCCACGACGCCCACCATGTAATCGCCACCGACATTGTCCGAACTTACGTGGACCATCGCCAACTCGTTGGAGCAATACAGCATGGGGTTGCTCGCACAAGCAGGATTGAACGGGTCCAGGTCTTCGCGGCGGAAGAAGCCATCGAATACGTATCCATTGTAGCCAGCAATGTCGTAGACCAGCAGCGTGACGTCGGGGTCGCCTTCATGGAACTGGGGGGGGGCGCCAAAGAGCATCTCGTTATTAGCAACAATGCCGGATTCTGCCGCTCGGGGTGTAGCGGACTGCATGGCTGCCATCAAAGCATCGACGTCAGCCTGAGTGACCTTGCTCTCCCACTGATCGTCGGCGATCCACACTGCGACTTGCTCGCTGGCCCCCCGGCAGGTAGAAGGAATCTGGGCGTTCTTGGGCGGCATTACCGAGAGGTCGTAGGTCCAGAAATCCTGCGTGTCACCGACGGTCGGCATCCCCCGCCCCCCAGGAAACGGGCCGTGAAATGGCGTAGTCGGGACGGGGTGGAGTTGGCGGAGCTGCGCCGTACCACACAGTTTCTGACCAGGAGCGGCAATAACCGGTGCGGAAAACAGAAGCAGCATCAGGGCTGGGGGAACGAAAGCGCGCATTTGAAACCTCCATGCGGTTACTGGAGCAGGACTGGGGACCAGGGCAAATAGCGACTCCAAGGCAATTGTCTCGTGGCCCAGAGCTATTCCAAAAGCGCGCTTAATGCAAGCCATTTTGGGGGTTGGGCTGACGCCGCCTGGGATTGTCGGCATGATGGAAACAGCGAATAGTATATTTCCTTGCCGGCAGTCCGGTCTAGCCTTGATTTTGCGCCAACCCTCTTCTAATCTCACGGGCGGTCCGGGTGAGGGGGAATGTTATGCCAGTGATTGGAATTCGTCGGGAGAACAAAGGACGCCACGAACGTCGAGCTCCATTGTCGCCCGACCACGTGCGCGAGGCGCTGGCCAGCAACACGGAATTGGAGTTCCTGGTGCAGCCATCCCCGGTTCGCATCCACCCCGAGGCTGAGTATCTAGCCGCTGGTGCGGTGGTCACTGAAGACCTTAGCGGTGCTGACCTGATCATGGGAGTGAAAGAGATCCCAATGGACCTGCTGCAGCCCGAGGGGTCTTACATCTACTTCTCTCACACCATTAAGGGGCAATCGCACAACATGCCCACGCTGCGCCGCCTGATGGATTTGCGATGCACCTTGCTTGACTACGAGCGAATTGTGGACAGGGAGGGGCGCAGGGAGGTCTTCTTCGGCTATCACGCGGGACTGGCGGGGATGATTGATTGCCTCTGGATCTTTGGTCGGCGTCTGGCCGAAGACGGCTACGACAGTCCCCTGTCGCAAGTCCGACAGGCCTTGGAGTACGATGACCTCGCCCATGCTTGTGCGAGCATTAAGCAAGTCGGCGAGCAGCTCGCCACAACTGGCCTTCCTGCCGGACTGCCTCCCGTGGTATTTGGCTTCGCGGGATACGGAAACGTCTCCCGTGGAGCGCAGTACGTTTTTGACCACTTGCCCTTTGTTGCAGTGGACCCGGCGGATTTGTCCAAGCTCTTTGCAGCCGGAACAGCGGGGGTCGGGAACCACTTTTACAAGGTGTTGTTCAAAGAGGAGCATCTCGCCCAGAGGCGTGGCGACCAGGGGTTCGCACTGCAGGAGTATTACGACCATCCGGAACTGTACGAGGGCATCTTTGAGAAGTGGCTGCCCTATCTCACAGGGTTGGTTAACTGCATTTATTGGTCGCCCAGCTACCCGCGCCTGGTGACCCGTTCCGAGGTTCTGAAGCTTCACGGCCAGGGTGAATTGCGGCTGAGGGTGATTGCGGATATCACCTGCGACATCGACGGTTCCATTGAAATGACTATCGAAGCCACCGACCAGGACCGCCCCATCCTGACTTACGACCCAGCAACTGACGGGCTACGCCGACAATTGGAGGGGCCGGGGATCTCGATTCTGGCGGTGGACAATCTGCCTTGCGAGCTGCCGCGCGATGCCACCAGCCACTTTGGTGCCAGCCTCGCTCCTTTTCTCACAGAACTCGGGTCCCTGGATCACGCGCTTCCCTTTGCTAGATTGTTGGTCCGAGACGAGTTGAAAAGCGCCATTATTTTATGGAATGGGGAGTTGACTCCCCAATATGACTACTTAGAGGCGGAGCTACCGTCCGCTTGAGTCGAGGGGAGGACGCAGTGAAGAAGATACTGGTGCTGGGAGCCGGCCTGGTTGCAAGACCACTGGTTCGCTATCTGCTGGAGCATGACTACCAACTCATTATCGCCACACGCACTGTGAGCAAGGCAGAGGCATTGCTCGACGGTCATCCCAACGGCCGCCACGAGTCTTTGGAGCTCTCGGACCCAGTTGGCCTGGATGCACTCATCACCGAATCAGACCTGGTCATAAGTCTTGTTCCCTATACGTTCCATGTTGCCATTGCCAGGCGTTGCCTCGCCATTGGCCGATCGATAATAACGACGTCATACGTGAGCAATGAGATGCGTGCCCTGAGCGCAGAGGCTGTAGAGAAGGGACTGCTGATGCTCAATGAGATGGGTGTCGATCCTGGCATTGACCACATGTCAGCCATGCGGGTGGTCCACTCCGCGACGAAACATGGTGCCAAGATAGTTTCCTTTCGATCTTACTGCGGTGGTTTGCCCGCCCCGGAAGCCAACAACAATCCCTGGGGTTACAAGTTCTCATGGAGTCCTCGCGGCGTCTTGCTGGCCGGGCGCAACGCCGCGCAGTACCTGGAGGGGGGGCGGCTCATCGATGTTCCCTCAGAGGACCTCTTCGCCCACCACTGGCCCGTAGAGGCAGAGGGTGTCGGGCTCCTGGAAGGCTATCCCAACAGGAACTCCATGCAGTATGTCTCCCTCTACGGACTTGAGGAGGCCACCACAATGTTCCGCGGCACCTTGCGCTACCCGGGCTGGTCGGCTTTGCTGAAGGGACTTGTGGATCTGGGTTGGATCAGCCTTCTGCCTGCGCCCCGCAACGCCCGTACCTTCGGTGAGGTAACAGCTTCCCTCGCCGGGGTCCCTGAATTGTCGGATGACCCCGGGGCGCTCCGGCGCGCGGTGGCGACCTTCCTCGCGCTGGCCGAGGATGCCGATGCCCTGTCGCGCATGGAGTGGGTGGGGCTCTTCTCCGACCGTCCCATCGTCGACGCAGAGACGGTCCTCGATGTCCTTGGCGCGGTGCTTGAGGAGAAGTTGTCATACGCCGCAGGTGAGCGGGACATGATCGTGTTGTTGCACCAGTTCGAGGCCGAATTGGCCGATGGGAAGCGGCAGATGATTACCAGCACATTGGTCGACTACGGCCAGCCCGGGGGCGACTCTGCCATGTCTCGGACCGTTTCGCTGCCTGCGGCCATCGCGGCACGGCTGGTTCTAGAGGGAGCCATCAAAGTCACGGGAGTTTGCATTCCCGTTCTTCCGGAAATCTACAACCCGGTACTCCAGGAGTTGGCTACCCTCGGGATCGACTGCAGAGAGACCTTCTCAGAACCCTACTGATTGAGCAGTTTCTGCACTTCAGCTTCGTTGAACCCCAGGATCAGCTTCCCCTTCACGGCGAGAATCGGGACACTTGTGAGCATATGGTCCGGAATGCCCTGCTCTTTGCCCATCTTCTCCAGCAGTGCCCGGGCATTGGCGTCCTTCTCGACGTCGTACTGCTCGTAGGCAATGCCGTTAGCGGTGAGCCATTGGCGTGCAGTCCGACAGTGGGGACACCAGTCTGTGGTAAAGAGCAGCACCTCTTTGTCAGAGGATGTCGTGGGTGCCGGGGATTTCGCAGGGGATGTGGCGGGCTTCATGGGAAGCT
>CALGBT010000386.1 GCA_937884235.1 uncultured Pseudomonadota bacterium | reverse complement strand
CAGAGCGACGGCCAAGAGACCCTCCCTGTTACTCGGACTGACTGCGACCGTGAATCGTCGCTCCAGGAGGAACGTTGGCCGAGAAATCATCAATGCGGACATTAGGATAGATGATGCTGTTCGTCCCGATGGTGAGCCCCTCGGGGATCGCGGCGTTGCGACCCACCACGACCAATCCCGCGGCCAGATGCTCCGGAGTTTCAACATTGGGCGCTCCACCGGCAACCCCGGCCAGAATAGCTCCGGCGCCAATGACACTGTGCTTGTCGACGATAGCCCTCGTCACCGTCGCACCGATCCCTACCGTCGCCCGATGCATCACAATGGAATCCATCACCCGGGCCCCCCGAGCAATGCGCACCCCCGGAGAAAGAATGCTCCGCACCACCTCACCTTCAACCACACAGCCGGGTGACACCAGAGACTCAACTACCCGTGCCCCAGGAAGGATGCCCGCCGGAGGCATGGACCGAACCCCCTCGTATTCCAAATTGGTGCGGGCACGCCAGGCCAGCAAGTCAATGCCGCTGTTGGCGCTTAGAAGGTCCTGATTGGCCAGGAAAAGAGAGTCTATGGTACCCACGTCGCGCCAGTAGCCCTCGAAGGGGTAAACGCACATCTTCTCGCGACCGAGCATGGCAGGAATGACATCCCGTCCGAAATCAGTTCCACCCCGCCCCGCCGACGCCTCCAACTCACGCAACAGCACTTCCGTCTCAAAGATGTAGACACCCATGGATGCCAGGTTACCATGAGCCACCTTCGGCTTCTCCTGAAACTCCACCACGTTGCGATCCGCATCATCCACGATGATGCCAAAGCGATGGGTCTCTTCCGGCGGTACTGGCATCGCCGCCAGGGTCAGTGCAGCCCCTCGAGACTCGTGGTAGTCAACCATGCGCCGATAGTCCATACGGTAAATATGGTCCCCCGAGAGAATCAGGATACGGCGCGGGCGATAACGCTTGATGAAGTTCAGATTCTGGTGAACGGCATCTGCCGTGCCGTGATACCAGTCAAAATCGGCCGAAGCCTGAAAGGGGGGCAGATTCTTCAGGCGACCGGCCTTCCCATTCATGTCCCAATGGCTCCCATCACCCAAATGCGAAAGGAGCGAGACGGGGCGATACTGAGTCAACACCCCCACCGTGCGCATTCTCGCGTGCATGCAATTGGACAGGGCGAAGTCGACAATTCGATAGAGGCCGCCAAATGGAACAGCCGGCTTAGCTCGGTGCGCCCCGAGGATGTTCAA
>CALGBT010000385.1 GCA_937884235.1 uncultured Pseudomonadota bacterium | reverse complement strand
TGCCCCCTGCGCACAAGTCAAGACCTGTTCTCACCAAGTAGGCGGTGGATTATGGAACGACGGCAGTCTTGCCGGCCCTGCATCCTTCGCATACAATCAGGGAGTTAGCGGGAGGCGAAGATGCGTATGGCCGGCCTCATCTGGTCGAGATTATTGGTGTGGGCTGTGCTCCTACCGATCCTGTCGGTCGTGCATTCGGCCGATGCTGCCGCGGCCTGCGGTAGTTCATGCCAATGCGGTCCCGGCCAGCGCTGCGACGTCTCCGGCGAATGTAAGGATGCTGACAAAGTGACCTCTCCGGCGGCCCATCCCCTCTGTTGCACCGACCCTGATTGCAGCCCGCAGTGGCTTGTTTGCGAACATCTGGATGGGGCCATCGGGACCTGCGGCGCGGCGGGTTGCACACCCCATGGCTGTTTGGCCGTGGGCAAGGAGTGTGGGCAGATTGCCGATGGCTGTGGCGGCACCGTCGACTGCGGTACGTGCCCGGCGGGGGAGGAGTGTGTCGGCGGATTGTGCGACGATGGCTGTGTTCCAATGTGCCAGGGGAAGTCTTGTGGCGAAGACGGCTGCGGCGGGAGCTGCGGCGAGTGCCAACCTGGCTATCTCTGCTCGGTTGCCGGGAGTTGTGAGTTGTGTGCCTCGGACTGCCTCAACAAGCAGTGCGGCGACGATGGCTGTGGCGGGACTTGCGGCGGCTGTCCGCCGGGTTTGGGCTGCGACGAGAACTTCGTTTGCGGGCTCTGTTCGCCCAACTGCCTGGGCAAGGAGTGCGGCGACAATGGGTGCGGGGGCAGCTGCGGCAGCTGCCCGGGCGGTCTCCTCTGCAGCCCGGATGGTCTCTGCTTGAGTTGTCTTCCTGAGTGCCAGAACAAGGAATGCGGCGACGATGGTTGCGGCGGGCTTTGCGGCACCTGTGGGTTCACCGAGGTCTGCAGCCCCGATGGAGTCTGCCTGTGCACTCCGTCCTGTCTGAATCGGGAGTGCGGAGACAACGGCTGTGGCGGGAGTTGCGGCACATGCGGACTTGAGGATCTGTGTACGCCCGAGGGAATGTGCATGCCGGAGGGTTCGGCGGACATCGTGGAGAGTCCCGAGGTCCTCTCGCCACCGGTGGACGTGACGCTTTCACCAGATGCGCCGGAGACCCCCGGGCAGGATCTGACAGTCCAGGATAGCACCCCGACGGATTGTCCCCCGGGTACCCACCTGCTGTATGGGGCCTGCGTGAAGAATGACGAAGAGGCCAGCGATCCCGGTGGTGGTTGCTCGGTTGGTGCCGTGCCATCCCCGCCGCTGACGGGCAGCGCCCTGATACTGGTGGCATTCGCCCTGTTGTGCAGTTTGCGCAGATGGCGTGGAGGAAGACCATGAAGACCCGTATCTGGGCCCTGTTGGGACTGTTGGTAGTCATAGGGTCATGTTCCGAAACCCAGGTCGTGGGGGCCGGGGACGACCTGTTGCCCAGCGACGTCCTGACAGTTCCAGACGGTGCCAAAGAAGGCCTCTGGCAGGAACCTCAGCCGGATGCCGGAGGCTGTAAGCCAGATTGTGAAGCCAAGCAGTGCGGCAGCGATGGCTGTGGTGGGACGTGCGGCGTTTGCCCTGGCGGCATTGACTGTGAAGAGGGGCTGTGTACGGGCACCTGCAAGGACGAATGCGGACCTGCTGGTAGCACCGCGTGCGCGGCCAACGGCATTCAGGAATGTGGACAGTTTGATGGTGATGGCTGTCTGGAGTGGAGTGACGTCAGGCCTTGCCCCGGTTTCGGTCATTGCGAAGGCGGCGAGTGCATTTGTGTGCCCGACTGCGCTGGCCGGGAGTGCGGTTACGACGGCTGCTCGGGGAGTTGTGGCACCTGCAAGGAAGGGACACAGTGTGTTGACTACCAGTGCAAAGGCGGTTGTGTCGATGAGTGCCCGGAAGCTGGCGATGCCCATTGCACGGAGACGGGGCGGGTTGAATGCGGGGACCACGACGACGACGGTTGCCTCGAGTGGAGTGAGGAGCAGAACTGCGCAGGACCGTGCGTCGATGGTGAGTGCCAGTGCGAACCCGATTGCGGCGGCAAGGACTGTGGCCCGGACGGCTGTGGCGCGCAATGTGGCACCTGTCCCCCGGGGCAGGCCTGCAAGGAATCTAAATGCACTTCCGGAACGACGGAGTGCATGCCGGGTGGCATTGACGAGCAGAACTGCGGCCTCTGCGGCAAGAAGAACCGCAAGTGTGCGGCCGACGGCACGTGGGGCGAGTGGACGCCCTGTTTGGATGAAGGCGTGTGCCTCTCTGGTGCTGAGGAGAAGAAGTCGTGCGGGAAGTGTGGGAACCAGACGCGCAACTGTCTCTTCGATTGCCAGTGGGGGAATTGGAGCTATTGCGTTGGCGAAGGCCTCTGTGCCCCGGGCGAGACCCAGTACGAGAATTGCGGTCTGTGCGGCCAGCAGAGCCGGGGCTGCGATGGCCAGTGCAATTGGGGCTCATGGACCGGATGCGTCGGAGAGGGTACCTGTACCCCTGGCGACGATCAGACCGAGGCTTGCGGTAACTGTGGCACTCGGACGAGGAACTGCAACAATGACTGTAATTGGACCCCCTGGAGCAGCTGCCAGAATCAGGGCCAGTGCAGTCCGGGGTCAACGGGAACCTGCGGGGCCTGTGGGTTCCAGACCTGCTCTCCGGCCTGCCAGTGGGGGCAATGCCAGGGTCAGGGTGAGTGCGTTCCGGGGAGCATCAGCACGGATGGTTGTCCCACATGCCGGGGGCGAACCTGCAACAACCAATGCAACTGGGCCGCCGCATGCGCCGTCTGTTCGGGCTGCACGCAGTTCAACAAGTGCGGGACTTCATGTCCCAGCGGCTATCACGCCACCGGCTATAGTTGCAATTTCAGTTGTGGTAGTAGCTGCTGGAGTGACAATCAGGCGACCTGTGCCCCGTCGTGCGGCAACCAGTTCAACAAGTGCGGCACGTCCTGTCCCAGCGGCTACCACGCCACGGGTTACAGCTGCAACTTCAGTTGCGGTAGCAGCTGCTGGAGTGACAATCAAGCCACCTGCCAGATCGACAACTGATCTCGCCCGATTGTATCAGCGGTCGGGCTAGTTCTCTTTGCCGGTGCCTGCACAGCGGTCACAGCTCGCTTCGCCGGAACCCTCGCAGACCGGACATGGCTTACCACCAATGCCAATGAATCCACCAACTTTGCCCTTCCCCTCGCAAGCCGTACAGCGGTCTTTGCCGGTCCCGTTACAGAAAAGACAGGTCTTGTCGCCCATTTTCGCCCCCACACACTAAGTCGCGTTTCTTTGCTTCGTCCGGCCTTCAGAATAGCAAGCCGGCGCAGTAATAGCAACGACCTTGGCATTGACGGTGGCGATACTTCACTGGGGAGCGGTTTGGACGTCCAGGGCAATGTCGGACCCTGCTTCTACTGTAACCGATTGGTCCATGACTAGTTGGCCCCGGTGCTTGACTTCCACACGATAGGAGCCCGGCTTCAGAGTCCAGGGCCCGGCGCCGCGATAGCTCTTTCCGTTCAAGGTGATCGCTGCCTTGTCGGGATCCCCGGCTTCATCCAGTACCGTGATGGAGAGGGTGCCCTTGGTGGGGACCGTCTCGAGGTCCACTCGGGTTTCCTCTCCGGGACGCACTGTGGCGGATTGCTGCTGGCGGGCGAAGCGCGCATCTGAGAGGGTGATTTCGTAGGTCCCCGGCCGCGTCTCCAGGCCATCCACAGGGGTTTTGAGGGTTTGCAACTTGCCCTTGCCGGCGCGCAACTGGACTTCGACCCCAGCGGGGTCGCTGGAGATGGAGATGGTGCCTAGATGGGGGGCCAATTCCCACTTCAAGGAGTTGCTCCCTTGTTTCACCTCCACCATCTCTTCTCGGGCGAGATAGCCGTCGTGGCTCATCCCCACGACGTGGGTCCCGGCAAGGAGCTTCATCTCACAAGGGGCGGCACACTGGTCCTGGCCGTCCACCACGACCAGAGCGCCTTCGGGCAGACTCCGGAACTTGACGGTGACCGGGCCCTCGGCCGCGGCGGCCCATGGGATGGTGAGAGAGAAGAAGACCAGGAGAGGCAGTGCTAGCAAGGTGCATCTCAATCTCGTCATGTCATCCTCCTGGTGTGGCGGTGGCGTGGCGCAGGTTATCACTATGCGAGCAAATCCTCCACCCTGTCTCTACCCCAACTCAATTGGGTATGCTAAGGTTTTGGCTGGATAGCAGAATGGAGAACCTGAAATGTGGAAGCCCCTGTTGTTGGTTGCCGTTGTCAGTGTCGCCTGTTCCGGCGGCGTTACAAGCCCCATTGAGGTCGATGGCACTGATGTGCTGTCGACGGTGGACCAGGCGGCAGTGCCTGATGGCGAGTCTGGTGATTCCATTGATCTCCGGGTCCCCTTCGACCTGGGAAGCTTCGACGTGCAATTCGAACCGGACCAGTCCGGGGAAGTGATGCCAGAATGTGCCCCGGGGGAAGGCTGCTTCCTCGACCCCTGCGCAGACAATGGTGATTGTCTGTCGGGGTGGTGTGTTGAGCACATGGGCGAGAAGGTCTGCACCAGCGCCTGCCAGTCGGAATGTCCTCCCGGCTGGGCCTGCCAGCAGGTTGCGGGCAGTGACCCCGACCTGGTTTTTGTCTGCGTTTCGGACTTCGCCAACCTCTGTCGCCCCTGCGCCCAGGGGTCCGATTGCAAGAGCGTGGGCGGAGCCGATGATGTTTGCGTGGACTATGGGGACGAGGGGGCCTTTTGCGGCGGGGCCTGCACCGCGGATGAGGACTGCCCCTGGGGATTCTCCTGCGCGTCGACTGCTACTGTCGACGGAATCAGCACTTCACAGTGCGTAGCCGATGCCGGGGTCTGTCCCTGCACTTCAACCGCCATCGAACTCTCCCTCTGGACCCCCTGCGATACTACCAACGAGTTTGGCACCTGCCACGGCAAACGGATTTGCGGTCCCGACGGGCTCACTGACTGCGATGCTGCCACCCCCGTTGCGGAAGAGTGCAACGGTCTCGACGATGACTGTGACGGGGATACTGACGAGGGAACCCTGGATGACGACAAGTACCTGAGCCTGTGCGACGACGGCAACCCCTGCACCGAAGACCTCTGCGAAGGCGATTCCGGTTGCACCAATGCAGCCCTCCAGGAGGGTGAGTGCCTAGACGGAGACCCCTGCACCGTGGCCGACCACTGCGCGGCCGGAGTCTGTCTTGGTAAGCCCGTAGATTGTGACGATGACAACCCCTGCACTGACGATTACTGCGACGAGGCCGGAGGCTGTCTCTACGAGGATAATGTGGCCAGCTGTGATGACGGGGACCCGTGCAGCGTGGCCGACCAGTGTAATGGTGGCCAGTGCGTCGGAGTAGGCGTGAACTGTGATTGCGAGAGCAACGTCGATTGCGGGGCGCTGGAAGATGGTGACCTTTGCAACGGAACACTTTATTGCGATACCGGAGCTTTGCCCTACCAGTGCCGGGTGGAGGCCGCGACCATCGTCAAGTGCCCGGCCCCGGTCGGGGTTGGTGCGGTTTGCCTGGCGGCGGCCTGCGATGCAGCCACCGGGGCCTGTAGTTTCGTCGCGGCCAATGATGGTTTTCTCTGCGAGGACGGCGATGCCTGCACCGTCGGCGACAGCTGTACCGAAGGTACCTGCGAGGCTGGGGTTGGAGCCAATTGCAACGACGGCAATCCTTGCACTGACGACTCCTGCGAGCCGGAGAGTGGCTGCTTGCACACCGACAACACCTCGGCCTGTAACGATGGCGATGTCTGCACCACCGCTGATGCTTGCAAAGAGGGTGATTGCCAGGGTGGTGCTCCCCTGGTCTGTGCCGACAACAACCTCTGCAACGGCACCGAGAGTTGTGATTCCCTGGTAGGTTGCCTCCCGGGGACTCCCCTGGTTTGCGATGATGGCAATGGCTGCAACGGGCAGGAGAGTTGCTCCCCTGATGCCGGTTGCCAGCCGGGTGTGGCGCTGCCTTGTGACGACTACAACCCTTGCACCGATGATAGCTGTACGGCCGATGGGGGGTGCCTCCATGTGGCCAATGCCGCGGCCTGTGACGACGGCAATGCCTGCACCATGGGCGACCATTGCGCAGCCGCGGTGTGTGCTCATCAGGGATTGGCGAATTGCGATGATGACGACGTCTGCACCACGGATTCGTGCGACCCCGGGGAAGGGTGCCTCCATCTGCTCAATACCGCGCCGTGCGACGATGGAGATATTTGTACCACCGTTGATTTCTGCCAACTGGGTGCGTGCCTGGGGAGCAACCAGCTCAACTGCGACGATGGCAACGAGTGCACCGCTGACACCTGCGAACCTGGGGCGGGATGTCAGTTCCTGCCAGTGGCCGGCGATTGCGATGACGGTACTGCATGCACCCTTGGCGACGTCTGCTTCCAAGGCCTCTGCGTGGCAACCTCCTTCCTTGACTGTGACGATGGCAACCTTTGCACCGACGATAGCTGCGATCCCGGGCTGGGATGCGTTCACGACAACAACGTGCTGCCGTGCGATGACAGCAATGCCTGCACCGTGGTGGATACCTGCGCCGGGGGCGGGTGTGTCGGGGCGGGTGTGCCCAACTGCGACGATGGGAACGTCTGTACCGACGATATCTGCGAGCCAGCCATCGGCTGCGTGCAGCTCAACAATCAGTCCGCATGCGACGATGGCAATAAGTGCACCCCCTTCGATGACTGCGTCGATGGTGGTTGTGTCGGCAGTGGCGTCGCGGTCTGCGACGACAACAACCTCTGCACCGATGACAGTTGTGACCCGGACCTGGGATGTGTCTTTGCGGCCAATGCGGTGCCCTGTGACGATGGGAGTCTGTGTACCCTCAATGACACCTGTGCGGAGAGCCAGTGTCAGTCGGGAGGCGAGGCGCTGGACTGTGATGACCAGGAACCCTGCACCGAGGACAGCTGCATTGCCGAGACCGGCTGCGCCCACGTGCCGTTGGCCAACGACACCCCTTGCGGCGAGGAGTCGACTTGCCAGGACGGAATTTGCACTTCGCCCTGTGCACCAGGGAGCCAGACCTTCAACTATACCGGCGGTCCTCAGACTTTCACGATGCCAGATTCCTGTACCACCGTTCAGATTGAGGCCTGGGGAGCCCAGGGCGGGCGTCGCCCCAGCTACTCCATCGGTGGCAAAGGTGGTTATGCCAAGGGTACGCTGACTGTGGAGAAGGGAGCCACGCTCTATGTGTATGTCGGGCAATACCCGGGACAGACCTATACGCCTGGCTGGAACGGTGGCGGTCAGGGAGACAATGGCAACAGTGAGGGCGGCCGCGGCGGCGGTGCATCGGACGTACGCTACGGCGGTACCTCCCTCAACGACCGCGCCATTGTCGCTGCCGGCGGTGGTGGTGGCGGCGGAATGCACAACAACGACAATCCCGGTGGTATCGGTGGCGGACTCACCGGGGGCAATGGTACCGGCTGCGAGCCTGGAACCGGTGCTACGCAAAGTGCCGGTGGCCAGAAAGGCATCGACTACTGCTCCTCCCAGCACTCAACTGACGGCTCATTTGGCCAGGGTGGCAATGGTGCCACCGGTGGCTGCGGCCGGGGCGGTGGCGGTGGCGGCGGCGGTGGCTGGTATGGCGGTGGCGGCGGCGGCACCTGTGATGGCGGCGGCTCATCAGCTGGCGGTGGTTCCTCCTACCTCGGCGGCGTAACCGATGGTTCCACCCAATCGGGCATCAACGAGGGCCACGGCAAGATCGTGCTGAGCTGGCCTTAGAACTGCCTGTCGTCTGGCGCCCGGACGGAAAAGCGCTTGGCCCGTCGGGCCACCCCGCCTATGATCATCCCTATGTAGTCCCTGCCTCAGACAACGGAGTTGCGCTTGAAGAACCTCCTCTGGCTAATCACTCTGGTCCTGCTCGCAGCCAGTGCGTGCGTAAAGACCCCGGCCCCATGGACCCCCGATGCCATCACCTCGCAAGACGGAACAACATCTACTGACAGCTCGGGTGCGGATGGTACGGGCCCCGAATTCGTGGCCCTTGATGTCGCTGGGGAGGAGTTGCTCACCGACGTGCTGGCCGACACTTCTGCCGAGAACGTAGATGTCGCTGTGGATGCAGATGCTGTTGAGTTGGCGGACCTGCCAATGGACGTACCCGATCTGGCGGACCTGCCTCTGGACGGTGCTGTTGAGGAAGTCGGACCGGAAGACCTCCTGCCCGATGGGCCCGCAGATACAGTCGACCTGGCAATGGCAGAGTTGGCCCCGGAGATAATCTGTCAGGAGGATTGCGAAGTCGATACGGAGAAATGCGTTGACGGCCTCCCGACAACCTGCGAGACGGACGATTCGGACTGTCCCTCCTGGGTCGCCGGAGATGCTTGTGCGGCCGACAAGGTCTGTGTCGTCGAGGACGGTAGCGCCCTGTGCCAATGGGATTGCGCTCTGCTTTGCGCCGGCAAGTGCGATGACGGTGGCACTGATGACTTCTGCCAGTGCGACGCCTGCGACGACGGCAATTCTTGCACCATGGATAGCTGCAACGCTGCCACAGACCTGTGCACCTTCGATTCGGCAGCCGTTGACGGAACCCTATGCGATGCCGACGGTGATGGTTGTACCGTGGGTGATTCATGTACTGGAGGCTGGTGTCTGGCGGGCATGCCGGCAAATTGCAGCCAGCCAGACGAGAACTGTACCGTCGGTGTTTGTGTTACCGTCGATGCCCTCGCCTACAATTGTGAAGCTCAGCCGGCAGCCAATGGCACTGCCTGCGACGATGCGAACTTCTGCACCGTCGGGGAAAGCTGCGGCGAAGGCAGTCTGTGTAGTGGTGGCCAGGCCAATACCTGCGGGATTGAAACTGAGCCTTGCCAGGAAATCACCTGCAACCCCTTCACTGAGAAGTGCAAGCTCGAGCCGCTGCCGGATGGCGAATCTTGCGATGACGAAGAGGTCTGCACGCTCCTGGACCTTTGCGATGCCGGCACCTGCGTCGGCTCCATGGACATCTGCCGGCCGCGGCAGGTGAGCACCACCTCGAGCCACACGGGAGCCTCTGAGCTTAGCGGCGCACCGGGCCTCGCCTATCTTGGGTTCGACCGCGCCCTGGCCACCTGGCGGGCCGGCAATAACCGCCTTGCCGGGCGCTTTATCGACAGCGAACTCTCCCTCTCCTACCCGGAATTCACCTTTCTCGATGGCTGGGACCCGGAACCAACTGATTGCGATATCATTATGGGACGCAACACCATTGTGGCACGGAGCAACGGGGATTTCCTTCTGGTGGTAACCCAGCTGGGAGCCAGGGTCTGGCGCACCCTGGATAACTACCGTTGCAATGCGGCCTGGGTAGCCCGGTATTCCATGGCGGCCTACGACCGTGATGGTCTTCCCCTGGCGGCACCGCAGGATTTTGGGGATGCGCCAGAGCTATGGTCTGATTTCGTCAAGAGTAGCGGCGGGCAGATTCAGGAATATGAGTGCGGCTGTGACAAGTACCCAAACAAGTTTGCCCCGTGGTTGGACATCAGCTTCCCCGCGGCCGAGACGTTGGCTGGTGGCGGTGTCAGCGCAGTGGCTTTCAGCGATGATTCTTTCGCCATCGCCTCCTGGGACGAAACGGGAAAAACCGGTCAATATCTCCCGGTTTCGGCTGCCTTCGAGGTGCTGCCTGCGTTGGACCTGGGAACTGCGGTCAACATCCAGCTGTGC